>NZ_JBFMIA010000158.1:0-272 GCF_040801915.1 Jeotgalibacillus marinus
ATCGATGGCATCGGTTAAACTTCCATCATTCAATACGTATGAAATGGTGTAGCTGTCTTCACTCCACTGAGCATACAAGGTCGTGTCACTCGTAACATTCCAGTTTTGGACTGAAACCATGCCAGAATCATAGTATTTTGTACCACCAGAGATGGCGGAGTAATAGCCAACAAAGGCATGTTTCACTCTTGTAGGAGCATCAAAGCCTGATGGCATTGATTGACCAAAGATGACTAATCCAGAATCAGTTCCATCAATACCAGATTGTTTAT
>NZ_JBFMIA010000159.1:0-272 GCF_040801915.1 Jeotgalibacillus marinus
TTACCATGGGTTAGCTCAGCACCTTTACTTACGCCTGTGGTTCCACCCGTATATTGCAGCAAGGCCGTGTCTTCTCGTTGAAGATCTTGCCAATAGGCCGCAACGTCGAGACGTTTTTCAGCCTTGAGTTTTCGTCCTATCTCAATCGCCGAATCCAGTATTTGAGCATTAAGATTATGCTTTGGAATCGCCTTATTCCAATACTTGAGGACCAAGTTTAAAACACCACGAATAAGCGGCGAGAACCATTGGGAAATCGATGTCAGAACCAC
>NZ_JBFMIA010000160.1:0-271 GCF_040801915.1 Jeotgalibacillus marinus
TTCAATTACATTCGTAATTCTGTCAAGGTTGTGGTTGATGCTTACAATGGCGTTGTCAATTTCTATGTTGCGGATGCGTCTGATCCAATCATCCAAACGTGGCAGAAAATCTTTCCAGCGTTGTTTAAACCATTGGATCAACTTCCTGCTGCGATCGTGAGTCATCTCCGCTATCCGGTGGATTTGTTTAACGCCCAGTCCGATCAGTTGATTACGTATCACATGACCGATCCACAGGTGTTTTATAACCGAGAGGATCAGTGGCAAGTGC
>NZ_JBFMIA010000161.1:0-271 GCF_040801915.1 Jeotgalibacillus marinus
GTCCATAAGCAGGATGACGTTTAAAGGACGGCAAAAATAGGGGAAAAGCAGGGTAATATAAAAACGATTGCATATAAATGCTATAAATGAAAAATCCTCCCGCAACAGGAGGATTCTTCGTAATATCCGTAACTCAGAAAACGCAGATCGCAATTATATTGATGAATTTGATGGCCAAATCAATTCATGTAACTTGTTCGCATCTGATGCTGATAGAATATCTACTCCTGTGCCAGTTTCCTAATTGGCTGGTTATCAAAAAATAGCGGCT
>NZ_JBFMIA010000162.1:0-271 GCF_040801915.1 Jeotgalibacillus marinus
TCGCCTTCTAACCGCGTGAACAGCTGCATGGATCTGATCCATCAGAAGTTTTTGGTCCAGTGGTGAAGTTAAGTTCAGCACTATTCGTTCATTCGTTTGGTGACGCTATTGTTTGATTTGTTCCTTCTCTTGTACAGAGAGAGTGAATGATACAGTCGTACGTATAGGTAGTTCATACTTCATACATACTGTTGTAACATTGGAGGAGTACTTGTTATCTTTTTTTCACATGTTCTATTGTATCCATCAGTATATTGTAGTTCATACATAC
>NZ_JBFMIA010000020.1:0-40066 GCF_040801915.1 Jeotgalibacillus marinus
GATAGTTAATGAGTAAAAACCATCATAAAATTGATCCTGTTTGTCCAGTAGAGTCGATGACACAACCCTCTTTAACTAGTGAACCAATCACACCTTCTCCTTCTCCTGTATGGTTCATTAAAGTTCCAGTTGTATTAGTAGAGCCCAAAATTCAAATCGTTGTTGAAGCAGATATTCCACTTGATCCACCCGCATTCGAAATTAAGCGAGTGTTAAAAGATGTATTTTTAACGCAATGTAAACTTGTACCTGTAGAATTTGGAGCTGTACTTGGATCCCCAGACCGTTTCGTAACAAAAGCTAAATTATTTGTAGGAGGATTTATTCGCAAAAACATTGAATATGCGACAAAGGACTGTAAAGGTGTCATTCAAGATCGAATTGCCGATGTTCCATTTTCTGGTTTCACAGAAATAGGTGCAGAAGGATCTGAATCAACAACTACATTTTTAAATTTCCCCATTTTAAATGGATCTTCAGCAAGTAGTTCTCGATTTATTAATCCGAAAGATGGGATTACGCCACGTCAAGATAAATACTTCTTTGAAAATAGTGTGTTTTATAATGAGCAACCGTATGGCGAGTTAGTCAGTGCCGATTTTTTTGAAATTGATTTTTCTCCATGCCCTACAGATGTGCATGAAACGTTTGATACACTACGCGAAAAAATTGTCGTTGACCTTACTGTAAAAGTATTACAACTACAACAAGTTGACGTGAATGGGCCTAAACCATAGATGTATTTTTAACGCAATGTAAACTTGTACCTGTAGAATTTGAAGACGAAGGCGAATTCCGAGAGCATTATTTATAAAAATGTTTGATCATTTTTAACAAACCTTCTTCCATTAACGCTCCCGTTAGCTTAACAACATGCACCTTCGAAAAACAAAAAGGGATTGATTTATAATCAACCCCTTTTTGTATACAATAAAAAAACGTAGCTGTAATCAATAAAATATTAATTTCATAATGTTTTGTTGGATAACCTCCCAGTCTTTTTAAGAGGAAGTTGTTCTCAACTAATTCAAAAGGTCAAAAATGCACTTGAATATTTAACAACTCCTGAAACATTATCAAGAGCATTTTCTCTCAGCTCCAATGCCATAAATGTCTCTTCTGGTACTTCGAAAGGTGCTTTTATTTTCCATAAAGATGCTTTTTTAAACCCGAATTTTGGATAATATTCTGGGTGCCCCATTACAACTACAGAATTGTATCCAAGTTCGTTGGCTTTTTTTAATGATTCAAGAATTAAAAACCTTCCTATACCTTTATTTTGATAATCTGGTAAGACTGAAACTGGAGCAAGAGCAAGTGATTCTTCAGAATGATTGTCATTAATAATTTTTATTTTAGATAAAAGAATATGACCAACAACTTCTTTATCTTTATTAATTGCCACTAAAGATAATTCTGGAATGAAAGCGTCCGATTTTCTGATCCGGTGTACAAGTCGATGTTCTGTCTTATCACTAAATGTTTCATTTAAAAATGATTGTTTTACAACTTCTTCTGTCAACCTATATTCTTTTGTAAGTTCTTGTCTAATGTTAATATTCATTTTTGATCTCCCCTCCTATCATCCTCTATTTTCCTCTATTTCTTATTTCTTTTTCTATTTTGCGAAGTAGTTTTTTCGAACCACGCTCTATATCATGATTCATTTTTCGCGTTTTATGATCCACAAACAATGTTTCTAAATCATATCCATCAGGGTATAATTCTTTCGCCGCTACCTCTAATGAGATTCTCTTAACATTTACGTCAATAAATTCACCTTTATAGAACACAACAACATTAGAGAAATTGTCTATATCATCTTTGTATACAATTCCAAAATCATCATGTTCTAGTAATTTCACGCGATCCCCCTTTTTGTATTCATACATATCTTGAGGTTTTTCTTTGACGATCTTAGGCTTCCTTATTTTTTCGGGACTCACAGATTCTAAATGATACTCTTTATTTTCCATATAATCTTTGGCTTTTTGTAGCACATTTTCTCTTACATTCATTTTTTTAGAAATCCAAAGGGCATTACTGTCCCCTGATTTTCCTATCATCAATTTATACATTGGTTCCAATGTTTCGTTATTAAATCGCATTGCTGAATTCATAAAGTCATTGTGCATTTCTGAAAAGCGTTTAATTTCACCATAGTGAGTGGTCGCCACTGTAATACATCCCATATGATAAAATTCTTCTAAAATTGAAATCGCAAGTGCCGCACCTTCATTCGGTTCCGTACCACTTCCTATTTCATCAAATAGTAAAAGTGTATTATTATTTGATGCCCTCATAATTTCCGAAAGGTTTTTCATATGAGATGAAAATGTACTTAGAGCATTTTCTAGACTTTGATTGTCACCAATGTCTACAAAGATGTTATCAAATATTGCAAGTTCCGTTTCCTTGTCCGCAATAATGTGGAAACCTAACATTGTCGACAATGTTACTAATCCAATTGTTTTTAGAACAATCGTTTTCCCGCCGGCATTTGGCCCCGTAATAATTAAGCTACGATAATTTTTCCCAATTTCAAAATTAAGCGGTACTGCTCCTTTTAAAAGTGGGTGTTTACAATTAACTAATTTTATATAGCCATGATCATTTATTTTTGGTTCTACTCCGCCAATAATGTTGCTAAATTTCGCTTTTGCGAACACCATATCATATTGGCTAATAAGATCCATGTTTATCTTGATTGCATAAATGTTCTCTAATAACGTTCCCGATAGAGTAGCTAATATTTGATATTCTTCCATCGCTTCGTCAGCTTTTAGGCTTGCAAGTTCTCCATTTAATTTTGTAACGGTATTTGGTTCTATAAATACTGTGGAACCTTTAGAAGAAATTTCGACTACTGTTCCTTCAACTTGATTTTTATAAGAAGCTTTAATAGGAATTGTGTATCGATCGTATTTCTTACTAATAAAGAATTCTTGGATATACTTCTTATTGTTGCTATTATTTAAGAATTTATTTAAGCGATCTTTAATTTTTTCTTCAGTTGATTCGATGTTACTTCGTATACGTTTTAATTGGCTACTTGCCGCAGAATCAACACTGTTTCCTTTGATTGAAAAATTAATTTCTTCTTCAACGCTTTGGAATTCGGTCATTGAACCCGCGTGCGATGTTAGAACTGGTGCATAAAACTCTTTATCCGACATAAATTTTTTAATTCTTCTACATCCTCTTAAAAAGTCAGATACGCTTACCAATTCACTTGCATCTAGAATGATTCCTTTTTCAAGATTTCGTATCGTATTTTCAATATTAGAAACTCCTAAAAATGGTACATGTCCTTCTGCATCTAATATCGCTCGTGCTTCTGTTGTTTCATTCAAGCGGTTTTTAACTACTCTTATATTTGAGTTTGGTTTCAATTTATCTATCAATTGTTTACCTAATCCACTTACGCAATAAGATTTAGCTATTTCTTTTAACTCATTAAATTCTAACTTTTCATAAGTTGTATTATTCACTTTCTATTCTCCTCACTATGATTTATTAACTCATAAATGAAGATACCTACCCATTAGATTTCAATGCGATTTCAATCATGAAATAGGAAAAGTTGGTATACTCCACCATTTCCGTATAAAAATAAACATAAAAAAGCTGCGGGGATACCACAGCTTTTTTTACATTTACAAGGCATGTGTAATATACATATATATTGAAATAAGCCATTAAAAAATGTAGCTATCTCATTATTATTACACGCTTTATAAAGTATTGTAGGTATCTCATAGGTTTTGAAATAAATACATAACAAAATAAGGAATATTGAATATATAATTTCCTTTTGTCATCTTATTTATTTCATTAAATTCTTCCTATTTAGAACCTATCACACTCACCAAAAGCACCTCTCTTTAATTTATAGTTATATCCATTGAAATCTAATTAACGCGATTATACTATTCATTATTAAAAAAGTAAAGTTGAAATACATTCCACAGATTGGCCCAATTGAATAAGGAAAGACTGATTCCATAAGGTCTTTACACACTTTTCCAGAGAATATATTGATAAACGGTTAAACTTTATTTCAAATCTACACTAATTGTACTTATACCAATTATATCGCATGACAGAGAATAAAAACTGATCTACAGTACTGCTGCTCTCAGCACGTAAATCAGTTCGTTTATCAATGTCTTAGAAGGATCATCTTGTTCTGCATTTCCTGAAGTTGTACCCTCACACGATCTAAATCTTCTTTTTGTTGTGCGTTTGCACTGTCTTTCAGTTTTTCGAGTTCGATGTATGCTTGTTCTAATTTTAATTGAGATTCAGTGTAACCCTCATCATTGATATGTTCTTGTAACGAAGCTTCTTTGTATTGATCTTGTGCAATGTTAATTACGTCTTGACAGTGATGAATGCATTCATCTACGGATTCTCTTGTAGCCATATTGGTTCCTCCTCGTGTTTGGTAAATGGTTCAGTAAAACAGCGCATTGCGTTACGTTAGTATGTGCAGGGATTGATCAAATATTTACCATGCTAGCGAGTGAATTTTTAGCAAATAGTATTAGCAGGAGGTGTTTGTGTTGAGCAAAAATAAAAACCGTGGAAAAGATGCGTTTAGTGGAGTAAATCCTCAAGGCTATAGTGGTGGAGGAACAGGTGATACGAGCCCGAAATCGAAGCTAGAGCAGGCAGCAAAAAAGAGCCATACTAAATAAAAAGTAATTCCCCTTTAAACGTGCTGTATTGAAATCAAAGTATAGTACAAATGAAAATACGGAATCTATAGGTAGGAGGTGTTTGATATGAGTGAAAATAACAATTCAAAGGAAAATAATCATCAATCGGGTCAACCAAAACCAATGAGCGGATCTCATAAGGTTAAAAATCAAAAGCACTCCAGACAAAAAAAGCATAGTAGTCATGACATGTAAGAATTTCCGTTAGTATATACAAAAAGCGCTCTGAGTAATGTGCTCAGAGCGCTTTTTGATTCGTTAATGTTTGGATAGTCAGGTCATATTTTTCCCGTAAAAAATTTCGTCCATTTCCATTTTTAGCTTTTGAGTGATGTTCTTGATTTCATTTTCTTCAAGTATATCCTTTTTGTAACCGAACAAGTAATTGTTTAAGTCAAATTCTTTGAGCCTGCATTTCGTATGGAAAATGTTTTGCGGATACACGTTCACATCAATCATATCGTATTCTTCTTTGATCTCTTCTGGGATGAAGTTTTGAATGGAAGTAATGTCATGATCGATAAAAAGTTTATGACCACTGACGTCACGCGTAAAGCCTCTTACGCGATAATCCATAGTCATAATGTCCGTATCAAATGAGTGGATTAAGTAGTGAAGTGCTTTCAGAGGTGAAATTTCACCACATGTTGATACGTCGATGTCTGCTCTGAACGTACTAATTCCTTCATAAGGGTGGTATTCAGGATAGGTGTGAACCGTAATATGGCTTTTATCAAGTTGAAGTGCAGCGGTGGATGGGAGAGGTCCAGGTGATTCCTCAAACGATTCGGTTGGAACTTCCACAATCGGACCTTCGGATACCAAAATGGTCACACTCGCCCCTTGTGGAATATAGTCTTGCTTAGCCACGTTCAATACATGAGCACCGATGATATCCGCGACGTTCGTCAAAATGCTTGTTAAACGATCAGCGTTATATTGCTCATCAATATACTCTATGTAAGCTTCACGCTCTTGTTTTGATTTTGTATAGCATATGTCGTACATATTAAAGCTCAATGATTTTGTTAAATTGTTGAATTCATGTAGTTGGATTCTTTTTTCTTGAGTTAATTTCAATGCGAAAACCCCCTCTGTGTTGCATCCGTTTAGGTGTAGGGTACCCTGTTAGCAAAACCCTAAACGGAGATCAGTTATTCATTTAATACACGCATCTATTGTATCATTTTTTTGAAATAATACGACAGTAGGAGTGTTTAGTAAAAAGACACTAAACCGATCATGGCTTAGTGTCTTACAGGTGTTAAAATTCACGATTAAAAACTGGCTGGAACCATTTAACACCCTTTTTATTAAATGGTAGGCATTTCATGTCGAGTATGAGATGGCTTAAGTAGCCAGCGATACATGCCAGCAAAATGCCGTTGATGGACATGCTTTGCTCGAGAAAATAGGCAATCCCACTAAAAAAGAGTAAGCCAATGATCGAATGTGTCGGACCCCGATGCGGCAAAAAGGTTGCTGCAATGGTAAACAAACCAAATAAAAAGATCCACGTTTCGCCCCAAAACCACCCCAACCCTGTGATGGTGAGCCCTGATAACAAAACCATAAATCGCTGATTGATTATAAATCGTGGTACAATTATCATAGTCAATGCAATGCCAGTGCCAATGATTCTTATGATTCCATCTAATGTAATTAGGCTAAATGTACCGAGTAAGACACCTATCGATGCAAGTGCAAACCAAAGCCATTTACGGTGAAGTGACATTCGATTGGAAAGCTTGCCATTCGTATCTAAATCGGGTGCAAGTGCAGAAAAGCCGCCAAGCAAGATTAACAATCCTGTCGCCGCTGGCGCGGTATCTTGCCAAACGGCCACGCTGAGTCCGGCAGTTGCGCCAACTATTGCATGTGAAGTTCCTTTCATGATGTGCCTCATCCTTTTCTTTCCTATAGATCATAGTTATTACCTATTATACCGAACGTATGATCTTATGGCTAGGAAATTTGACAAAAGGATATTATTTATTTGATGATAATGATATCCTTATCTGCTGGATCCACTCCGTTTATCACAAGTAATTTCGTTTGGATGAATGACTCTACATTCTCTCCTGTCTTTGGGTGATTATTTTTCAACTGGATTTGGAATGGCAGCTTTTTTTCTTCCTTAGCTTTTATTTTTGTTAGATCTTTGAGAATCACTTGCGTCAGTTCTTCATCGTAATAGGACAAATCGCTATCTTCTCGCACTTCATTATGTGTGACAAAAAGAGTCAGCTTGATTCCATTAATTTCTTGGTCGGCATTTCCACCCTTCACGTGCATGGTTCCTTTAACGGTTTCCCCAGGTGAAAAGGTGTTTCGGTCAATATTGGTATCAACTTCTACACCTCCAAAACCAATGGATGAAAAAAATTTTTCAAGCATGTCATCCCCTCCTATCACAATCTTATGTATGATCTTTTACAGCGTGCTTTTCATATAAGGTAAATCCATCTTTTATTGATACTACATTATACCCATTCGATTGATAATAATCGTTTAATTTTTGACTTGATTGGACACAATCTAAACGCACAGCTGGAATGTTTTCAGATGTTGCTGTTTGCTCGACGTACGATAAGATGTGTTCCCCAATTCCTGTTTTCATATAGGCTGGTTTGATTGCTACTCGGTGAAGGTAATAAGCACGGTCGTTTTTATCCCCCCATAAGTTTACATCCCAATTATTTTGACGTGTGGCCATATTAAAAGTTGCTATCGGTTCTACACCATCAAAAACGAGCCATGTTTCTCCTCGTTCTACTGCTTGTTTAATGACTTCATCTGCTTCTCCATTTACAAAGTTTTGCCACTGATTGATGTTTTTTTGATTCAGCCATATCGACACAGTTTGGATCATGGCCATCGGTTCTTTTGTTGACAAAGCTTTCGTAAATGTTAGATTCAACTAATTTCCCTACTTTCATTTTCGATATTCAACTTATTGTACCGCAGTGATCTTGCAACCTTCAACCAAAAAAGGGTTATGTGGATCATGTCAGGGAACAGTATATATACCAACATAAAAAAGGAGGGTGCCTTTGATGAAATTACTTTGGTGGATTATTGTCATTTTAATTATTATTTGGCTTGCAGGACTGCTGTTTAAAATTGCAGGTGGTGTGATTCATATCCTTATCGTCATCGCAATTATTTTAGTCATTTACAACCTTATTACAGGTCGGAAAAAGTCATAGATGATGAACAACGCCCAGGGCAAGTGTCCTGGGCGTTGTTCTTAAGTTAACTAAGAATGTGTGGTCTTTGTTAGAAGGAGTATTTTAAGGCTACATCGAGTGATTTTATCCATTTGATCCTAGTTATTCTAAAAACTCTTTTAAAGCAGCGTTGTTCTTCTGCCAATCAAGTTCTAGAACAGCCCCTACCCCTTCATAGCGTGCATCCGAATACGTTCCCTCCAACGGAACAGTTAAGCGCTGTAACTCTCCACCACCACTGAGTAAAATTCTACTCATGATTTCAATCTGACGAAGACTAGTCATGTTTGTTTCAATATATGGCTGAGCAATCCCAAGTAATTTAGGAGCCTTCAGAACACCATTAAAGCTAATGACATGCGCTTTCAGCGCTTCAATAGCTTGTTGCTGACGACGTACTCGACCAAAGTCCCCTTCACTATCTGCACGAAATCTTGCATAGCCTAACAATTCTTGTCCATTTAAATGCTGAATACCTGGTTCTAATGTAACGCCAATGTTTTCAGACATCGCTTTTTCAACGTCTATCTGGATGCCTCCTGGAGCGAGTGCATCGATCATACTTTCAAATGCGACAAAGTCCATTATCATATAATGTTCCACATCAACATCAAAATTTTCTTTGATCGTTTGACGCAATAGTTCAGGACCACCTAAATAAAAAGCTGTATTGAGCTTGTACCCCGAATACTCAGGAATATCAACATAAATGTCACGCATCAACGACACAATATTGATTTCATCGTCTTTGCCATCCCATTGTGCAATCATCATTGTATCAGAGCGTGATTGCTCTTCTCCTCTACTGTCAACACCAATTAACAACACATTTATTTTGCCGTCTTGGTTTTTTACACCTTGGAACTCATTTTCAAAATTATAATTAAGTGCTTCTGCATCTTTTGATATTTGTGTACCTAACCAATATTGGGTTCCAGCATAAGCAAAAACGCCAATTATTAAGAAGATCATAACTGGTAAAAAAAACCGACCTTTTTTACGCTTTTTTTTCCTTTTTTTTCGCAGTTGCTTTCTGGTTTCCATAATGCCTCCTGAAAAACGTTTTTCGTATTTATTCTACTCCTATATATAGACCGATATTCGTCATGATTTGTTACAGTTTACAGAAAAACAGCGATCTTTAAAAGTAAATGGTGGTAGATTTTGTTTTAAAATGATAGAATATCGTGAAATCTGATTATGAACGTTCGCTTAGGAGGCGTTAAAAATGAATTCACTCCAAAAAGCAACATTTGCTGGAGGATGTTTTTGGTGCATGGTGAAACCATTTGACCAATATGATGGCATTGAAAAAATTGTATCGGGCTATACTGGTGGAAGGATCCAAAACCCAACGTATGAAGAAGTAAAATCTGGAACTTCCGGCCATCAAGAAGCAGTGGAAATTACGTTTAATCCTGCGCTGTTTTCCTATGATCAATTACTTGAGATCTACTGGCAACAAGTTGATCCAACAGATGACGAAGGTCAATTTCAAGATCGAGGTCCATCGTACCGTGCAAGTATTTTTTACCACAATGATGAGCAACGCGTAAAAGCAGAAAAATTAAAACAGCAACTTGCTCAAAGTGGTCGCTATAAAAAACCAATCGTCACACCCATTGTCCCAGCAGTAGCATTTTATGAAGCGGATGAATCTCACCAAGACTATTATAAAAAAAATCCGAATGAATATAAAAAAGATCGTGCACAATCGGGGCGTGATGAGTTTATTAACGAGCACTGGAAAAAATAAAAAGTGTCATGTGAGTCCTATCAAAGGACCACATGACACTTTTTTTCACTCGTTTTGTGGCAATCCATCTTCGCATTTATACTAACCACGTATTAAACATAACCCAATCAAAAATCGCCCATAGACCAAAAAGAGCCATAACAAATGCGAAAAACAGAATGACTACGTTACGATTTTCGTTAGGTTTTTTTAATTGCCATAGTAGGATGAGCAGCGCTGTGATTGTTAGGATTACACCTAGAGTCATACTTGCTCACCTTGTTGGATAAGGGTTTTACACGCCACGCTTATTCCCCCAAACATACGTATGCAGCTGAGGTAAAACCCGGACACGGTTGAGGACTGGACGCTCCATTACGCGATCAATCAGCCACTCATAACGTGAAATAAGGTCACTCACAAGTCGTTTGTCATTTTCTTCATGAACTTGGTCATTGCCGGTTTGAATGTAAAATGGAATACCCGGGTACCGCTCATGCAACTCTTGCGCAAAATCTAAATCTTTTTCATCAAAAATAACGACTTTTAATGAATAGGTCGACACATGGCGGACTTTTAAACGATCCATAATCTCGTCAAGGATAGCCATATTTGGTTTCATCATAGAGCTTGGTGGTTTTGGAGAAAGTGTAAGATCATCAATTTCTAGAAACCAGTCTTGCCAAATGCTTCCCTGTGTTTCAAGTGCCACGGTGATCTCTTGCTCATGTAACGCATCAACGAGTCCTCCCATATGACGAAGTAATGCAGGGTTACCTCCTGAAATGGTCACATGGGAAAATGAGTCGTCTCCCGTTTGATGAAGCTCTTCTACAATTTCGTTCACTGTAAGCTGTCGAATTTCATCTTTTGCAGATCCATCCCACGTAAAAGATGAATCGCACCACGCACAACTGTAATCACAACCTGCTGTACGAATGAACATTGTTTTTTGACCGATCACCATCCCTTCCCCTTGGACGGTTGGACCGAAAATTTCCATCACAGGAATTTTCTTTTCCTTTAGTTGCTGCATTAGGCTTTACCTCCTCTTTTCGGGCGGTACACAACATAGCTTGTTGGTGTTTCGCGTAAAAAGATTTGGAGGCACGTAGGTTTGTTCTCTGTTGTATCTAAATATTCTTGTATAATTTCATACATTAGGCGTGCAACGACTTCAGTTGATGGAAACTCATTACTTTTTTCAGAAAAAAACTCATCATCATTCATTACTCCGTGATCAAATCGATCATGAAGCAACTTTTTAATCGTTTGAAAGTTAACAAGAAATCCTAACTCATTCAAGTCCTCACCAGCAATCGTCACGTTGGCATAATACGTGTGACCATGTACGTACTGACATTTTCCAGCTGTCTCATGTGGAATCGAGTGTGCTGCCGCAAAATGAAAGTCCTTATTTAATTCGTAAGAGAAATCATGTGTGGGAGTGGGATAAATTTGCTGAATCATCATTTTCCGCCTCCCTTTTCTCTAAATAGCGTTCCATGCCACGGCTGCGGAGCTTACATGCTGGACATGAGCCACAACCCTCACCTTGTATGCCGTTGTAACACGTTAATGTGTTATAACGCACATAATTAAAAGCACCTAAATCATCTGCTAAAGCCCATGTTTGCTCTTTATCAAGCCACATTAGAGGTGTATGAATGATAAAATCTTCTTCCATTGATAAATTCACCGTAACATTAAGCGACTTTATAAATACATCACGGCAATCCGGATAACCACTAAAATCAGTCTCACATACACCAGTTACAAGGTGACGTGCACCAATTTGCTTCGCTAACACAGCGGCAAATGACATAAACAAAAGATTACGTCCAGGGACAAAGGTTGAAGGTAACTGACCTTCTTTTAGCTCAATCTTTTGGTCATTTCGTGTTAACGCTGATGGTGCCAATTGATTTAATAAACTCATATCTAATACATGGTGGTTTACATCTAATTCTTTCGCAATTGTTTTCGCCACATCAATCTCTTCAATATGGCGCTGTCCATACTCGAACGTCACAACTTCTACTTCGTCAAATTGCTGTTTTGCCCAAAACAAACACGTTGTACTATCTTGGCCACCACTAAAAACGACCAAAGCCTTATTATTTTTGTTCATAAAAAAAGCTCCTCTCCTTTTGCAGCTAAAATAGCCATCTGAAAGAAGTAAGAGTGTTCACGAAAAAAGATAAGCACTAAAAAACACAGGTATCCCTGCAATTAGTCCTAGTTTTTTATAGAGGGATGGTCGCGAACCTCTTCTTATTTCAATATAATTAGTTTTATCATAACACATGTACGTACCTTGTGGAGAATAGAATGTTAACTAGTGGATGACTATCCCTTTTGTACGACAGTTGATCCTAACCACTCGTCGTTTGAACCATAAAAACGACCATTTCTATATTCAGAAATGGTCGTTACTCATTAAAATTTACGTGGGTTCGGTATGACTTCTAGTAAGCGTGTTCCTTCTGCCATGTCGCTACCGCAAATTGGACATGTCGGGGATCCTTCATCATGACCGGAAAAATTCGCTCTCATCCAGCCTTTACATTCATCCGATGAACACTCCCATACAGCAGTGTCTTCTTTTACAACTTCTTCTGTCGGTTTACGTTGAAACATATGGTAGTCTCCCTTCACGATCCAGAGTCCAAAGCTAGTTGCATAAAACCATGATCAAAAAAAATATTCACTCATTATAAAGCTTCCATCGTACTCCCGCTTTATATAAGTGAAACCATTTTAATCTGCAAATAGTGTCTAGTCATAGTATACCTCAATTGACAGTCAATGTCAAAGTAGGAATGATTAGCAGGAAAACAGACCGTCTATTTGGCGGGTTATGTTATTCGTACATGCGTAACGATCAGCTTTTTTCAACTGTTTTTTGACCTTTATCTCGATAATCGTTTATTGATTTTTTCGTGTGGTCAACAAATTGTGTGAATTTCACTTTTGAATCGTCAAATGCAACTTTAGCTTTGTCACGGTTCCCCTTCTTTTTGAAATAAGCATACCCAGCTGCACCAAGTCCTAGTAAAGCAAAACGTTTCATTCCCATCATGTATGACCTCCTATTCTTTTCATAAGTAGTGTATTCACCCAGTATTTATTTGTGTGTATTATTTATTGAATTCTTAGTTGCTACTAAGTAGATTATATTTAAACGTCATTTCGTTAAGTTGCGTTCAATCTAGTTAAAGTCGGAAAGCATTACAAAGGAGAATGTACCAGGACGAAGAAGCAAAACAATACTTCGTAATGATGGAACAGCCCGAAAGAATGTGAAAACTTATTAGACAACTTTGAGGATAGGCAAAGAGTCCTCCTCATCTTCGAGGAAAAGAATCGGTGATTGACTTTTTGAAAGTTGAATCATCTGCATAAAATAAGAAAATCAAGATACAATAAATGTGGAAGTAAAATGATATCCTCTCGTTAAGAATGATGAATTTCGTGGAGGTGGTTTTGATGAACCGATTAGAGCATGAAAACGTGCAGCATGATAACGATAAGCGCGAGTCAAGCACAGTGAAGGCTCATCAGCTTCTAAGCTATGGAATGAAAGAAGATGAAGTCCAAGAATTAGCAGAACACCGTGACGATGGATGGCAATATGTAGACGAGGAAATGTAAAAAAACATCCATGTGGTTATCCGCATGGATGTTTTTTATGTGTGTAAATGATTCCAATACAGGTCCTTCAAAATAGTTCAGTAAAAAGCATTTAGATAAAGGGCGTGGATAATCTTATCCCGTTATCTTTAAAGTTTCGAATAATAAATCCTCCACCAACACACCAGAAGTGTTATCAATCATTACCTCCCACAACCGTTCGGTCTAGTATGAGTCTCTCTTTCTCTATCCCAATCAGCTTGATCTTCTCTTTATCAATAAAGACGTTTTCCTACTATCCACCACTTAACTTTGTTTGAAGTGGTGGCTTTCCTTGAGTGTTACGTCCGACAGTTCCTCTTTAGATGTCCGATAAGTGGAGTTCATTCTATCCCTTGATTATTTTACAATCGGAAGAAGCCTATTTACGGGAAAAAAACAGCTTTAGTATATATCTATTTATATCCCCTCGGTATTCATTAATACAATTCTCCAGCCATCAGGATCTTCAATTGTAATCCCCTTTTGTTTCCAATATGGATTTTCTGGTTCGACAGATTTATAGCCTAAATCTACTAAACGCTTGGCGATCGAGTCCCGATCCTGAATTTCAGGGAAATAAAAGACTAATAGGTTATCCTTAGAAGGTGGAGAACATGTTGTGATTTGATCATTCTGTGTAAATTCTAAATGGTGCTCCTTTCCTGGAAGCCCGAACATAACACCGTTAAATCCTTCGTGATCATTAAAGGATCCTATTTCTTTTAATCCTAGACCCTGTTTATAAAATCGTTTTATTTCTCCAATGTCATTCGTTGGCCTAGCAACTCTATATTGAGCCACAACATATTGATCATTCATGTATTCTCCCATATCAGTCACCTCATTTTACATGTTCGCGAATGCGTCGAATTTTATTTATTCAAATAATCCTGTACAGATATCTACACGTATATACCTTAATTGTTGTTTTAACAATTATAGATAGTTGTAGGTTTAAAGTTTATCAAGACCTAAAATATAAAAAGTCAAACGCACCCGATTGTGGATTAAGTGTTATTGAAAAAAATCACTTAAACTGCAAAAGAGAACTTCGATTCATGTTGCCTTTAGCTTAATAAGAAAATTTCACAATTTATATAAAGCTAGATTCTTTTAAAAACTCTCTAAGATCAGGGCTATTCCCCCAACTTAATTGGCAACTCCACAAGACCTCTGAAAATTTCAGAATGTCTCCACTTGATTTCATGTTCGTCAACATCGAGTTTAATATTTGGAAAGCGTTGAATAAGAGCGCTAAACGCTATTTGACCTTCCAGACGAGCAAGTGGTGCACCTAAACAATGGTGCATCCCAAAGCCAAATGCAATATGTTTATTTCGTTCTCTCGTAATATCTAGTTTTTCAGGATTGTCGAAGCACTCCGGATCACGATTAGCTGCGGCAATACTTAAAAGTATCAGCTCTCCCTTTTTGATCTCTTTACCGTAAAGAGTCATATCCTCTAACGCATAACGTGCCGTTGCAATTTCGACTGGGTTGGTAAACCGTAATAATTCCTCAACTGCTGTTTTTATATGTTCAGGATGCGTTCTTAATTTTTCTAGCTGTTCAGGATGTTGAAGGAGGGCTAACATACCATTACCGATCAAATTGACAGTTGTTTCATGACCCGCGACGATTAGGAGGAAAAGCATAGAGAGGAGCTCTTTTTTGGAAAGATTCTTCCCGTCTTCTTCAGCCATTACTAGACCACTAATGATATCGTCTTGTGGAGATTGTCTTCTTTCCTCAATGAGTATTTCGAGATAATCAATGAATTCTTTTACATAAGAGTTGAGTTTCTCTATATCTTCAGTACCGTTTGAAATATCCGTAACTGCATTTGACCAGATTCTAAATTGATTGCGATCCGCTACTGGAATACCCATCATTTCTGAGATCACGATAATGGGTAAGGGAGCTGCGTAATCTTCCATTAGATCTACACTTCTCTTTGTTTCCAAATCTTCAAGAAGATTTGCAGAAATTTCCTCAATTCTTGTTCTTAAACCTTCAATCATGCGTGGAGTAAAAACCTTTTGAACCAAAAAGCGTAAACGTCTATGGTCAGGTGGATCCTTAAAAAGCATATTATTGATTATAAAATCCGCTTCCTTAATTTCAATGGTTTGTTTTAACTCGTCTTCAGACATCACATTCCGCAAATCTTTTGTGAGTCTTTCATCTTTAAAGAGAGCTACAACATCACTGTAACGTGTAATTAACCAACTGACTTCTCTTTTGTTAACCGTAAATTCGTGGATAGGTTCATATTTTCTTAAATTGGATAGCGTTGGGTACGGATTGTTCTGATATTCTGATGAGTAAAGATCAAAAGCCACTTTTTTCATACAAATCCTCCATAGTAAGATTTTTAATACGAAAACTCGGATGCACTTGCCCCATTCTTTATCCAGTCTGTTTATTTCCCTTCGTGTTTTAATTCAACCTTAACCTACGAAAAAACCTGCATTAAACCCGGCGACAGTAAGCATTAAATCAAACAGTAATACCAGTTTTTAGGGTTTTACTTGCAAAGTATGTGTATGCTAGAGCAACAAAAAAACGAAATTCTATATTGGAATAAGTTCTATAGGCTCATTTCAGGAGAAATCAAAAAAGAAAAAGACAAAAAATACTTACAGACGATTTTGTTTGCCTTGACACAACCTTTTCCTAGTCCATAAAAGGATCTAGTATGGTTTTGTCTTTCCCACCACTGCCTGGCTCAGGGAACTGGAACTTGTGCACCTGCTGATTTTGAGGAACTAAACATAGAAAAAAATAGCGCGAAACTTGCTATGAAAAAAAGATTTTCTTCATGAAACAGTCATTCTGCTTTTTGAAAATTATTATAAAATAATTATTGAATGAATAGTCAAAAAAGTCAATAATTTTTTTGTGTATTCTTCTGAAGAAATTATTCTTCTTGTTTTCTTCTTCATCTACTTTGTTTATCAGGGAATCTAATGGCTAATAAAAAGAAAATCATCTTGAACATACTGAAACAAGTTGGAAATGCCGTTTAGCCATTTTTGTTCTCTCCTAATCTATAAAACACTTTTTTATTTTAATATACTTTGAATCAAAGACATGTTTATTTACTTAGAGACACTTGTTCCTCCAACATTTCCAATAAATCACGAAAGCTTATGCACCATCTTACAGTTAATAGGATGATGTCGGCTGATAGTGCTTCCATTTAAGTGTCCAAGTTTTAGAGATTACTTGCATGGATCTTGATGTTTTTGCACCAGAACCCTTGAAACAGCAATTTTAAAAAGATAGAATAATCCGACCATTATGTAGTATAATTGGTAATACCAATAAAAATATATGGTCTTACCAAAGAGAGAGGTGATTTTTTGAATGAACGGTCCACGGACTTAATTGAAAGAAAGCTGTTGGAGTCCATTTTAGAAGGTGAATTACAACCTGAAGAATCCCTTTTATCAGAACGAGAACTTGCCATTCATTTTCAAGTAGGAAGACCAACGATAAGAGAGGTATTGCAGCGATTAGAACGTGATGGTTGGATCTCGTTACGTAAAGGAATGCCACCTGTTGTGAATGACTATTGGCAGAGTGGCAATTTGATGACAATCGTAAGAATGATTCAAATGTATGAAAACATCCCCATTCATTTTTTTCAACACATGTTAGAGTTACGTATTTCCATTACTCCTGCGTATACAAAAGATGCGGCATCAAATCATCCTGTTAAGGTGATTTCCCTATTTTCCAACATCGATGAGTTAGAGGATGACCCGAAATCCTTCGCTGAATATGACTGGGGTTTGCAACTTAGCCTTGCTCGTTTGTCTCCTAATCCTGTTTATTTGTTATTACTCAATAGTTTCCATGACGTTTATCCTAAAATGGCTGAAATATATTTTAGTGATAAGATTCACAGAATGATTTCAAGAAAGTACTATGCTGACCTGTTACATTCCCTTCTACAGAACGATCTGACTGTGGTGGAAAGGATTACAAGAGAAATGATGAAAACAAGTTTGGATTTATGGAGAAAAAACAAGGGGTGAAGAACATGAAGTCTAAAGGTTTATATCGTGATTTTTTCTTACATTTTGATATTTTCATTATGATTTGTCTGTTTGTTGGTATTGCAAGTTATGTTGCAATACAAGAAAGTATCCTTATAATCTTGCTATTATTCCTAGTTGGTCTTGTCACGTTTATGTTTAGTGAATATTTAACACATAGGTTTTTGTTTCATTTAAAAACACCCAAGAATACTTTTTTTTTAAATATACTAAAGCGCTTACATTACGATCATCATAAATATCCGAATGATTTAAAATTATTATTTTTACCAATTTGGTACAGCTTCCCCAATTTATTCGTTTTGGCTACCATTTTTTATCTTATTACTAGTACATTTATGTGGACATTAGCTTTCAGTCTAGGACTTATCTTCATGCTTTTAATTTATGAATGGAAGCATTACATTGCGCATCGTCCAATTAAGCCGAAGACAAAATTCGGTACATGGATAAAGAAGGTCCATCTACTTCATCATTATAAAAATGAAAACTATTGGTACGGTGTTTCGACTCCGTTTGTAGACGTACTGTTTGGTACATTGAAAGATGAAAAAGAAGTAGAATCAAGTGAGACAGCAAAGGATTTAGAGAAGAGAGCGCGGGTAAACTAGATAATCTAACAGAAGTAAACGAATGGATCTCAAATTCTTAATATAAACTTCCAATTCAAAGTACAATGCTTCTTTACCCAACTTATCACCTTTCTCTGTAATAAAATGATTATTTGATTCTGGTGCAAAAATATCTTGATAGGGACATAGAGTTCCTGGTTCAGTTCTACTGACCATTTATGCTGCGATTCCAAACAACTGATGAATGAATTCAACTTCATTTTGGGCAAACCCCACCTGTTGGTGAAGCTGATTGTAGCTACACTTTCCAATCGAACTTGGTTTCCATATTCAAAAATACACGGGTTGGAACAAGCTTTCCCCTCATATCGAAGCATCCATGTGGTGATCCACATGGATGTTTTTTATGATGGGCGATTTCATTTGATTATTTTTTCGTTTGAGCTCTCCACTCTATCGGTGGTTTTTTTTGGACACAACATCTGATTCCCAGATGCTCAAGCTGCGTTTAACCATTTCAACAAACTTTCCTATCTGATCTTTGCTAGCCAAGTACCCTTATTCACCCATTCCTACTATGGTAAGTCGATTAGCATAAATCGAGCGTTTTGGTTCGCTTTGATTTTCAATGTTGAAGTTTCAGTGATCCTTGCTGAGTCTCTATATCTTAATTCTTCTTGATCATTCACTTTTATGCTGCCTTCAATGACAAAAAGCATGGTTCTTCTTTCCGCTTTTTGATTAAAGCTCAATTCTTTCCCTTGCTCCAAGTCAGACAAATAAATGGTTAAATCTTGGTGAATGTAAGCGACATTCTCTCCCGGTTGTTTTGATACTACTGGTACTAGCTGATTTTTTAACGCTTCAATATCAAAAGAAGTTTTTTCATAAGATGGTTTAATTCCCTGTTCTTCTGGTAAAAACCACATTTGAAGCAAGTTTACCTTTTCTTTTGGAGAAGGATTCATCTCAGAATGGAGTACTCCTGTTCCTGCTGACATCCGTTGTATTTCACCGAAAGTCGTTGTAGCTGACTGTCCTGTATTATCTTCGTGCTTTAGATGTCCCTCCAATACAACCGATACAATCTCCATTTCATCATGAGGGTGGGTACCAAAACCTCTAAGTGGTTCAATCATATCGTCGTTTAAAAGGACCATTGGACCAAATTGTACATTGTTAGGGTCATAATAATCAGCAAACGAGAAAGTGAAATTCGCTTTCAACCAACCATGATCTGCTGAATGTCTTTCTTCTGCTGGATAAACTTTAATCATTTTTACGTCCTCCTCTAATTTATAAAAAGTGCATCTAAAGAATAAGTTACTGCGCCCGTTAGTGCTACATCAAGTGCCATTACGATAAGAACTAGGTTGTATTCATATCCATATTGAGTTCCTTGTTTTTCTGTCTTGAATTCGATATATATAAGCTAATAAAGCAAAGACTTCCATCAGTGAGGATTTCTTCATCCCCCTCTAATGCGAATCGGGCTTACGTGCAATTATCCTAGGCGTCTTACCCCTTCCAGATAAAACCTAAGATTGCTTTTTTTGAAATTACCTTGAATTCGAGATAATTATATATTACCTTTTTTACTTCGTCAAGCACCATGGTTCAAAGTTTTTTCGATATCGTAGTGAATGGTACTTACTAAAGATAAATAATGACGATAATCCAAACTAGGATAAGGATCGTCCTCACCTTCACTTACTGATCGCGGTGAAAAGGTCGTATTAAAATCAATGAGTTAGCATAGTAAGAAGATACTTATAGACAAACCTGCTTCACCAAACCCATACTTACTCTCTTTTTCAATCGGTGATCACCACCTTGTTATTTTTAAGGATCGTCGGGTTAATCCACGAACAAAAGACGTTGCGGAATAAGGATAGCAAAGTATATCTACTCACGACTTCCCCAGTTGTATTAGGCAACAAGGAAAACGATTACCCTTTAAAATTATAATATTCGTTGATTTCTGAATATTATAAGTTATAATAGATTAAAAGTAAGCGTTTACATGTTTGTTTTAGTTAAAAATCATTTATTTTTTGTTCGTTTAGGAAAACGGTTACTTTTAAATATTTCCAAATATAACGGGATCAACATGAAAAAGTTTTTTGGTTATTAGTTTTGGCGGCTGTTATTTACGACTTTATTCTCTTTTCAAATGAACAATATAAGAATAACTATTACTCACGTTGCCTGCATTATAACGTTGATGGTGTACTGATCTTTGCTGGCACATCTCTTATTGTAAATATGCCTCACACCGCAGGAGTCATCTGTTTGTAAAAAGTCGACCAAGAGATAAGAAAGATAAAGGGGGTGAAATAAAAGGGGTACAAACAGAGCCTTCATCATTCACACACTACAAAGAAAAGGGAGGATTTATCTTGAAGAAAATTTGTTTACTTGTACTATCATTATTGCTCATTTTCATGATTACACCTATGAAACCATTCGAATTGGAAGGAGACGCTTTTTCAGGAGAAATAAAGACGGGTGCTGGGAGCTACTCAACAATTAAACCGAATGGAAGAGACGATGTTCAAAGCGAAATATACAAGACAGATCAAATCGAAGGTCCCATGGAGACAAACGATTGGTGGAGCTCCACAGCTTGGACACAGTATTCAAATGCCCAGTACCCCCACCCTCTAGCTATGATCAATCAAGAAGACGGTCTTCGGATCTATAATCCTAGTAACCTCATTACAGGTCAAGGGGACTATATTGCAGGATGGATGAATGACATTGATGATTTTGTACTTGGTCATTCTAACGTGCGTTCATTTCCTGATACAAGAGTGGATGACTTTAGTGATTGGTTTGTCTCAAATACATATCAATCCGGGACAAGTGAGTTAAATGTAAGTTACGGTCACGGTTCACCTTATGTCTATGCTACTTATAAAGGTGGAAACCCTGAGTTAACATTCTATTCTACTCCAGAAATTTGGTACGGTAATGAAAACAGTAGTGTTTTGGGAATTACAACGGAAAAAGGAAATAATTACGCCTTGTTTGGTCCAAGTGGCTCAACATGGGAAGGACTAGGGACAAAATCGTTAACCAATCTTCTAAATGGAAAAGATTATTTCTCTGTCGCAGTATTGCCTGACAATTCCATTGAAACATTGGAGAAATTTGAAGAATATGCGTATTCATTCGTTGTAGATACGAAGAGCGAATACAACTATGTTGAAGAAAATAGTGAAGTTGTGACAACTTTTACTTTTGAAACAGAGCGAAAAGAAGGGACAAACGATGGAACGCTGTTCGCTCTGTATCCACATCAATATAAAAATTCAAATCAACCACTTTTAGACTACACATATGAGTCCGTTAGGGGCACGATGAAAGTAGCAGAGGGAAAATCCTTTGAAACAAAAATGATATTTAATGGTGTTCTCCCCTCACTCCCTGAATTAGGAGATTATAACAAAGAAACTTTAGCTTCTTATATTCAGGAGGATTTTGATCTAGAAACAAGTGCTGAAGACACTTATTGGTACGGAAAGTATTTAGGACAACTTTCAACCATCGCCCCTATAGCGCAACAAATGGGAGGCATGGATGCTGCAAATATATTTCATGATAAATTAAAAGACGGGTTAGAAAACTGGTTTACGGCTAGTGATCAAAACGGACAATTAAAAGATAAATTCCTTTTTTATTACAATGATAATTGGGGAACTCTTCTAGGCTATCCTGATAGCTTTGGAAGTGTACGAGAATTGAATGACCATCATTTCCATTATGGTTACTTTATTAAAGCCGCAGCAGAAATTGCTCGTGTTGATAAAGATTGGGCAAGTGATGAAAATTGGGGGCAAATGGTCAATCTTTTAATTAAAGATATGGCAAACCCGGATCGTAATGATGATATGTTCCCTTATTTAAGAAATTTCGATCAATATGCAGGTCACTCTTGGGCTTCAGGTCATGCAAATTTCTTTGATGGTAACAACAATGAATCATCATCTGAAGCAATGAATGCTTGGGCTGGCATTATTTTATGGGGAGAATCGACAGGAAACAAAGAGCTTCGTGATTTGGGGATTTATCTATACACAACTGAAATGAATGCAATCAATGAATATTGGTTTGATGTAGATGATGAAAATCATCAACCTAAAAATGGCGAATTTAATCGTTCTACAGCTAGTATGATCTGGGGAGGAAAAACAGTAGGTGATGCTGTCTGGTGGACAGATAACCCTGAAGAAGTTCATGGTATTAACTGGTTACCTATTACGGGAGCATCTTTATATTTAACACAATATCCCGAGTATGCGAAAGAAAACTACGAAACATTACTGGCTGAAAGGCGTAATAATGATTGGTCGATTTGGGAAGACTTAATTTGGATGTATCGCGCTATTTCCGATCCAAGTGATGCGATCAGACAATATGAAGAACGAGCTGATGTCTTCACTCCAGAGGAAGGAAATACGAAAGCTAATACACTTCACTGGATCGGTAACTTAGATGCGTTAGGAACCGTTGACAACACTGTCACTGCTGATTATCCGTTCTATGCAGTATTCAAAAAGGATAATAAAAGAACACATGTTGTATATAACATGACAGATGAAGAGAAAACGGTTACGTTCTCAGACAACACCGTCGTAACAGTTGGACCTCATGAATTTAACATTGGAAACGGTGATGGTGGAACGATTCCTATTCCTGGGGAACCTGGAGAACCTGGAGAACCTGGAGAACCTGGGGATGGAACAATTATCTCAGAAGATGATTTTGAAATAGAGATTGTAGAGAATAATGACGAAAGTGTAACCTTTACATTTACACCTACCACGTCTTCTACATTTGTAGACATACACTATAAAGTGAATAATGGAGCGCAGCAAAATCTAAGAACTGAACAAGATGGCGTTTCATGGAAGTATACCATTCAGGATGTAAGAGAAGGAGATCAAATTGACTTCTTCTTCACGTATTCGAAAGGAATTCTAGCGTATGATACAGACTGGTACTCTTATGAACTAGAATCTTAAAGTGAATAGAAATATCCTATTAAAAATGAGTACAACTATAGAAAATAACAGGCACCTATCACCTTATGACGAGTGCCTGTTATTTTTCTTTTGAAATGAACATAGATCCTTTTAATTATGGTACTGGTGTAAGAATGATTTTGAACAATCTTTTTTTGATGTAAATCAGCCCGATTGAATACAATCGTTAGTCTATATCACATTGATTTTCATTACACTGATTTGAAGGTAAAATTTTTCTATTATCAGCAACATATTGATATATTTTTTGTCCCACACCTAACTTTTTAGAAAACCACAGAAAAGGTACGGTTATGCAAATCATTGGAATACGTTTATTCATTTCAATAAGTGTGTCTAAACCATGAAAATAGACTTGCTTACCCTTTATTTGTGAATAGATCTCTTTCTCTAATTTATTTTGTTCTATGGGTAAAGATTCACTCACGTTTAAATTGCGAAAAGAATAGAATTCTAAGTTGTTAAATATATCTATTTTGCTCCATTTGTTTTTTACTTTTGTACACAATGGGCAATCAGAATCATAATATACAATCAATTTATCCCTTTTCATTGAAAACACTCCTCAGACTTTAAACTATGAACCCAATTAAAGAAACAAAGGTTAGTCTATTCACTAAACTTGATGACTGTACTTTTTAACATCACCTAAAAGATCTTTACTTTATTATATCACTCTTTCGCTCCCCTTCTATCTTATGAACACCTAATCCAAACTGAGACATTCCAACTCATTTTCACTGTTTTTTCTAAGTAAGTAAAACACATTAATTCGATAGCATTGTTAATAAAATAAGGTTGCTTTCATACATTAAACTCGCCCTTATCATATATTTTAAATTCATAAACACTTTTTCATAAGATACATATTATAATGAAAGGTGCTCATAATCACCTTATTCTATATGAGAAAGTGGGGATTGGAATGTCAGATGCTAAAATCAAAGTATTAGATGATGGTCCACTACTAGTGAAAGGTGATGTTGAAATTACCGATGCGGACGGAAATGTGTTCAAACAGAAAGGTGCCCTTTGTCGTTGCGGGCATTCAAAAAACAAGCCTTTTTGCGATGGTTCTCACCAAGGAACATTCAACAGTAAAGTACATGCTAGTGAATAACTCGTCAAACCATGAATGATTGAAGTGTATACTTTGTTTTTTATAAAACAAAAACATGACGTGTGAATGTCCACACATCATGTTTTTTGTTGACTAACAATACTAGACAACAACTCTACTTGTTATGTTTTACTGCTTATGTACAACTCTCTTTCGTGTATCCGCGGTTACCGCTCGTTTATCGAAGCTTAGTCCGTGTTTATCCGCGACTATCTCTCGTTTATCGAAGTCTACATCCTGTTTAGCCGCACATCGGGACCATCGAACTAGCTTTTCTTCACTCACGACACGTACTTGCACAACTTGTTTCTTTTGTAACTAACTTTATTGTACGCATGATATAAAAGTACTCAACTTTAACCGTAATACGTGCTATTATCAAATTTAATGAAAAAATTAAACGGAGGTTTTTTAGAGTGTTAAAGAAGTTTTTAAGTAAATTTACTGTCAAGGTTATTGCAGTAACTACACTTACAATTGCAGTAGGCACAGGAGCAGGAGCATTCTTGTTAACGAAGACAAACTTTCCTGAAGGTAAAACAGATGAGGAAAAAAGGGCTGAAAATATAGTTAAGCAAACGGATAATAGTGAACTACAAGAGGCTTTAGCCGTAATAAATGATGATGCAGATGACACCGTAATAGAAGATGAAGTTAGTGATTTTGCAGTACAAAACGTAATCCACGGTATGTCACATCAGAAAGTAAAAGCGGATCAAAAATGGGGGGGCACTAACGTCTTAATGACTGAAAAACGTGTTGAAGTCCTACATAAGCAAGTAATAGATCACGCTGAAACCCTAGAATTTTACGCTGAATACAAGGAAATACTTGATAGATGGGTTGCAGGCGACTTCTCCTTAGCTGACATTGACCACAACATTATTTGGGGATTGCGTGGTGGAACGATCGGTAAAGCTACAAGATTATTGAGTGATGAGGAAGAGTACGCTTATATACTTAGCAAGTATAAAGATGAATTAATGGAGATAGAAAGCCTTGAAATTGATTTGTAAAACACCGTTACATATATAAGAGTTTAATAGCAGGAAATAAACAAGCCCTGAACGGATTTTAAAGGATAATATTAGCTTACTATAATTAACGCAGGGTTTTAAACGTTGATATTACTCCTTTAAAGACATGTTATAACCACTAAACTACCTATGTTATGTGCGGTTTAGTAGGAGTAACTTACCCTAACACCTATTCCATTAAAATAATAAGATGGCATTTAGAGATCAAAAGTTAGAACTAAACCAAATTCACTTGTGTTTAGTTCTAAAAGCTGTTAATACGTATTTTGACATTAAAATACTACCTTATTAAAACACAGTGGCATTCATGGATCGAGTATTAACAAACGCTCCAGCAACGCCTCCTTGCACTTCAACAACAGATGCCATAAGCACAATATCTCCGGCTACACAAGGTAACCCAATAGTAAAATTAGGATTAGTATTATGCTCGACACTAAACTCAGTAAATTGTTGTACCCCACTTACAGTGTCCAATAATATAGGTGAAACCTGTGCCATGTTACCTTCTTCCGATTTAGTCATCACTTGATAAGCTATCTCGTATTTGTATGGAAGATTAGCTTGCTTAACATCATCGTTTTCAAAATCAGCTACAAAAAAATTCGACTGAAAAAAACCATCAAGTTTTACTTGTCTCCCTTTTAGACTGTTAGGTATCCTTAATCGTAGTACCTCTACCCTCTTGCCATCTAAGGGTAGTTCTATGGCCTGTTCTTCTTGAACAGATAGAAGTTGAGTGGCTCTAGTTTTTGTCATTTTATCACCTCCTTAATCGTATTGAAATGTATCACCTTAATACTAGTATATTAAAGAGATGAAAGAGTGCTTGGACAAATCTCTTAAAATTGATGCGGAAATGTATTGTTTAATGTTTGCAACTAATGCAAATTAAAAAGCCCTACTCCGAAGAATAGGAAATAGATTGTCAATTGAATTATAAAAACATCTTTAAAATGCTATCATAAAGATTTACTGATATATATCAAGATCTTCTTCAATTAACGCGCCCGTTTGCTTGTATACATCATACCAATATACGTTAAAACATAATCATGACTTATTATTATTAACCCTATCACCTCAATGTCCATTGAGTCCGCTGTGATAGGGTTTTTTATTTTTATGCTTATCGTAGGGTATACACACACACGCTTTCCAGTTTTTCAGACTATCATATATTAAAAAAGGAGTTTCTATAATGAATCACGATAATTTTGATAAAACATGTGATGAGTTTGGAAAGATTATAGGAGGAAAACCTGAAATTAAAAATGGTGTGTGTACAGTAGAACTAGTTAGAAATATTCCAACTTCAATTTTAGGTGTTCGCTCTCAATCACGATTATTATATCCTGCTGACTTTTCATTTGAATCATTGGATAGTAATGGAGACGCTTTAAACTTGGGAGCAATAGCACTGTTACAAGCCGAAGTTACCCCCTTCCTATCCGCACTGCGAAAAAACGATAATATTTTAATTGGTACTCTTAGTAATCACTGGTTATATGAAGAGCCCCGTATTCTTTATACACACTTTGAAGCACTGGAAAACCCACTTGAATTTGCTGAAACTGTTTCTAAAGCTTTTGAGACCTTGCAAGAGCAAAATTTCACATAATATGCTGAAGGGAGGTGAAAGAGATGAAATTATTAACATCGGGACCTGTAAATAAAGATTTTGCTGATGGAGAACTTGTTAATTGGCACCTAGAAATATTTAACAACTCAAATGAGACAGCAACAACTGTTTTAACTGTTTATACTCTTTTGGGGCTTACTCCACCGGTTGAAATTGGTTCCACTTTTGGAGAGATAAACCCTGGTCAGTATGTTTTTTTAAATATCGCCATAGACCCTAACCAATATGAGCATACTTTACCTGTCATTGAAGTCGCTAACGATGATATTCTTGTTACTCTCTATGGTAGAAATAAAGATAGAAAACAGATTACTGGAGCCGTATATAGATTTAGCGAATTAATAGAAATAGATGGAGTAGTAACAAAAAAGACAGATAAGAAAAAATAGGATCAGTAACAAATTAAGTATACTAAGAATCTTTTCCCTATAAAGATCACACGATTATCGGTACAGGAAATCCACATAAAAGCACTCGTTCGTTAAGTTCTTTTTCCTTATAAGCCGCATTGACCATTATTGAAAAACTGAGCTTAGATGCATTTATCTTTTCGTAGATATACTATGTATAACTGAATGCAAAATAAAAATCCCTACTTCGAAGAGCAGGGATTTTTTTGTCATGGGGGAACATGAAGAATTATTATCTATTATATCTTAGATAATTTTTTATTCATGTTTAAACAAAGTTCTTTTTTGGGATATTTATAAGTCCATAAGAAAATCAGGTAGATACGTATACTCACACACATTTTTACTTACAGCATTTTCTACTATCCATTGTCCTATTAAAGAGGACATTAAAATCTTCAGACTCGTGTGTTTCTCTTTACAATTTTGAAAATATATGCTCACAAGATAAATTATCTTACCTTCAAGTCTCCTGATGACGTGCGAACTTTCAGTATATGTACGCCTTTTCCAATCACCCCAATTGCTGAATTTTCATCCTTATACTCATACATAATATCTTTCAATTGGATGTCCGGTTTTCCAGATTTTCCTTTGAAATCTATTCTGAGTGATTCTGGATTGTTCTCGAAATCTGTCTTTACATCACCGCTAGTCGTGGCGATGTCTAACTCTTTGATCATTTGTTTTATGTTCATTGTTACACTTCCAGAAGTAGTATTGATCTGGCCACGTTGTGAGTCCAATGCTTCGGTTTCAACATCCCCGCTTGTTGTGTTAATTGTGAACGCAGTCATTGTATTACGTTTTAAAGCGATATTACCACTTGTGGAGTGAATTAATACATCATCATTTGTTTTAATGTCCTTAATTGTTTGATCTCCAGAAGTTGTTTTCGACTCAAAGGTGTCAGCAACAACGTTCTCCACCTCGATATTGCCCGAAGATGTAGTAATAAGCAACTCACGATAGACTTTTTCAGGTAAAGTAACGCGCACATTGATATCCTTTTTACTTTCCAATTTAATGCCTATGATGTTTTCGTTTGATAGGTACTCAATATTTAATTGACCATCTGCTTCTTTCACTTTCAGATGATAAGTATCTTCAAGCTTTTTGACGATTATCCCATCTACATAAACAGTTATTTGGTTAGTCGTAGCTGGTACGACCTTGACATTAGTAGATGATGTTCGGATGTTTACTACCTCAATATAAGCGGCTTCAATTATTTTTTCTTCATTTATTTCAACCGTTGCAAATATTGACTTATAAAATGGCTTTCCTATACCATAGACAGCAGCGATGCCTAGAAAAATCAAAACCACTCCTAAGATTCTTCTTTTCACCCTGTTTTTCTCCTCACTCGTACAATCAATCTACTCAATCATCTGACATCTTGTATTTCTATATTTCTGACGGATAGGAATGCTATTAGCACTCCGATAAGTGCAAGAGAAATTGGAATCGCAACAATTGAAAACAAAGTAAAGTTGTCACTTGTTGAATTCGTCAAAGTCGATAAAAAAATAGAGGAAACGATTGTTGCTGGTGCTGATTTTCGGAGCATCCCAAAATAAAGCGGAATAAGACTCATCCCTGCACAAGCAAGAGCACCCATGATGGTTGTCAAAATATTTCTTGAGATATCTTCCATGCTAATATTCCCTGGGATAATATCGAAAACAGCATCTATTAAAATAAATAGTCCGCCTATAAATAGAGTAGAAAGGAGGATCGTTACAAAGGTGAAAATTGCGACAATCAACAACTTTGCTGTCATCATTTTTTTTCGGCTAATTGGATACGTAAACATGATGTCTATTGATTTATTCTTGTATTCATCTAGAACTAACTTAACAATGAGTACGGAAGAAAAAATAAGGAATGTAGCTCGAATCATTGTATGAGTAACGTTCATCGCCATATCAAAGTTTTCAAAGGGAATAAGCCCATCATTTATTTCGATAAAAAAGATCATACTTAAAAAAGCAATAATCGCTAGATTCGCTATTAAAACGCCTTTCCAATAATCAAACAACTTATATTTCTTTACTTCAAGTCGGATGAGTTTAAGCACTGATTCCACCCCCATTAATAATCTTCAAGAAGTAGTCTTCTAACGAATGATCTTTTTTATTGATTTGGTTGACAAGTACGTCATTCATAATAAGTGCCTTAGAAATTTCCCCCTGAGATTTTGTTGATTCATAAATACGAATGGTGTTGTCATCCAGCACTTTGAAGTTAGAAATATGTAATAAGTTATTGATCACATAGACCGCTTTCCTACTATTATCTGTTTGCAGTTCGATGTAAGCTGCATTCTCTAATCGGATATTTTCCATTGATACTTCTTTGATCAGCTTTCCTTCATGAATGACACCAATCGTATCCGCGATTTGTTCTATTTCTGCGAGAATGTGACTGGATATGAGTAATGTCATTCCATAATCCTTACTTAACATCAAAAAAAGACTCCTCAGTTCTTTTATTCCTGCTGGATCGAGTCCATTGATGGGTTCATCTAGAACCAACAATTCTGGTTTCGTTATAATGGCTCGGGCAATCCCTAGCCGCTGCCTCATCCCTAAAGAAAAATCCTTTACAAGTTTCCCTTCAAAATTTTCAAGCTTAACCATATCTAGGGCGGAATTAATGGCATTTTTGTTGTAGTATCCAATGTATTCACAATGAAGATCTAGGTTTTCTCGTGCAGTTAGATTGTCGTAGAAAACCGGGTATTCGATGATACTTCCCATTCGCTTCAATAATTCATAAGATTTCGGTGTTACTTTTTGTCCACAGACAACCAGTTCTCCACTGGATGGTTTTGATAAGTTTGTAATCATTCTCATCACCGTTGTTTTTCCTGAACCATTCGGTCCTAAAAAACCATAGATCTCGCCTTTCTTAACAGTCATGTTTATATTTGAAACAACTTCTGTACCTTTATAGATTTTCGTTAAGTTAGTCGTTCTGATCATGCTAGTCATATGTTCGTTGCCTCCCCCTCTTGATCTATATTTATTGTATCCAATATGGTTCTCTTTTCTATTACCTGTTTCTTAAGAAAAACTTACTTTTCACCTGATTGTTAGTTGCGTGTTAACCGTTTAAAAAGACCGTTTGGAAAATAGGTGCCTCCAAACGGCCTCATAACGTTTTTTTAGGAATTAAAATTTAAACCGCTTCAATTCGATCGTAAATGTCGTCTTTTTAAAAGGAATACTTTCTAGAAAGATTTTTCCTCCTAATTTTTCGACGAGCCTTTTAGTGATCGTTAACCCCAATCCACTTCCTTGATGAAGTTTATTTCTCGAATCTTCAAGCGTATACATACGTTCAAAGACATGATCCTTATGTAATTCATTAATACCCTTTCCTCTATCGAATACGTTTATGAAGACATGGTTTTCATCACTTATTAGTTCCAGACCAATCATTTTTCCATCCGAACCATATTGAATGGCATTGGATAGTAGGTTATTTAGGATTCGTTCGATTTCAAGTTCATTTCCCCAAGCGTATATTTCTTCATCTGGTATCATAACGGACACTTCAAAATCTTTGCTTGTTAAGATTTCATAGTAATCTAATATTTTCTTGCGACAAATTTCACTAGTATTCACTTTAGACATTTCCACCGTCTTGTCTCCTGATTCAAGCTTTACTAACTCAAAAAAACGGTTAATTAGCTCAAGAACTTCCACTGTTTTTAAATTGACCGTTTGTAATAGGGTTTTCATTTTTTCACGGCTTACGTTTTCATCATTCATCATGATTTCTGTGTAACCGCGAACAACTGTGAGCGGCGTCTTTAGATCATGTGAGATATTGGATAGCATCTTTCTCATTGATTGTTCTAATTTAAGATGGTTGGCTACGGTTTTTTGATTATGTTCTAAGAGATGGTTTATCTCTATCAAAAGAGATTTCATTCGTGGATCGTCGGTATTTAATAACAATTTCTCATTTGTCTCATTTTTAATGATCTGTTGAAGTTTCATTTGAGCGTATTCCAGTTCCTTGTATGGTACACGATTCCGGTACATATATATATTTGAACTAATAGAGAGTCCTAATAGGAGAACGAGTAAGACTATCAATCTAGACTTCCCCCAATCGATAACCTATTCCCCACAGAGTCTTAATATATGTAGGGTTTGACGGATCATCCTCAATTTTTTCTCTAAGTCGTCTAATATGTACATTGATCACATTCATATCTTTAAAGTACTCCTCTTGCCACACAAGGTTATACAGTTGAGCCTTTGTGTAGACATGAGTAGGATTCGTAATAAATAGCTTTAGAATATTGAATTCTTTTGCAGTAAGTTGAAGATAGTTATCGAACTTTTTCACCGAGTAGCTATTCATATCAACTACTAGATCGCCTATTTTAATCGTATCTTGCTTTTTTATAGCATCACTTTTATAATGAGTCGTCCTTCTGATAAGTGCCTTAACTCTCGCTTTTAATTCGATCATTGAAAATGGCTTGGAAATATAGTCATCTGCACCAAACCCAAGGCCTAGTGCCTTGTCTACATCCTCATCTTTGGCTGAAATAATAAGAACTGGAACCACACTTTTAGATCGAATCAATTTCAAACATTCTATACCATCTATTTTTGGGAGCATAAGATCTAGAAGGATTAAGTCAAATTCTTTATTATCAAACAACGTTAAAGCCTCTTCTCCATCAAAAACAACGCTGACTTCATAGCCTTCTTTCTTCAGGCTTTCGCTTACCATTTCACTAATTGATTGGTCATCTTCCACAATTAAGATTTTATGATCCAAGGGTTTCCCTCCTACTATTTTTACAGGTCTAAAGTTATCGTTCCTTTTGGGTTATTTTGTTGTAATGACTTAATTATACCAAAAAACGACATTCTTTTATTTTTTTATGATATATAGTAGTCTTACTTTTAAAATTTATATATTATATTGAATATATGTATTACACTAAATATGACGTTGAACAAACTTACTAAAGGGGATGAATTTTCTATGAGTACTCAAAAAATGAAAGTATTAGGTTTTGCAGGGAGTCTACGAAAAGAATCATATAGCCGTTCATTACTTCGTGAAGCAATCAAGCTTTCTCCTAATGAAATGGAAATAACTGAATTTGATTTAAACGATATTCCGATGTTTAATGAGGACGTTGAAAAACAAGGAGATCCTACTATTGTTAACGAATTTAAGGATGCAATCCGTAATTCAGATGCTCTACTCATTGTAACACCAGAATATAACAGCGGAATTCCAGGGGTTTTAAAAAATGCACTAGATTGGGCTTCTAGAGGGGGTAAAGATGCACCACTTCTAAAAAAGCCAGTGGCTATTATGGGTTCAACACCGGGGAGAGCTGGCACTGCACAAGCACAATCTCAATTAAGACAAACATTATCTTCTACTCGTTCATTTGTCATGGTTGAACCACAAGTCTTAATTTCAGAAGTTCATAAAAAGTTTGATAAAGAAAGTCAGATGACTGATGAGAAAACAGGTCAATATGTGAGTAGATTACTTGAATCGCTCGTTAAATGGGTAACATGTTTTAAGTAAAGGAGTACTTGTTATAAAAATAACCGCCCTATGGCGGTTATTTTTATATGGATATAGATTAACAACATCCCCCCAATACTAGTGGATAAAATGTTCAAGCTATTATATAAATAGGAAGATAATGTGATTACACGAGACAATAGATTTTATCCATTGTTAGTTTACATAATAAAATTATCGTTACTTTTGGTTATTCTTTATGTGACCCCCTTGAAGTTCGTTTCTGAGCTGCTCAACGTTCCCTTCAATACTTATTGGGTCTAAGTTCGAGACGCTGATCGTTGTTTCAGGTTGTCTTATTACGGATTGATTCCCCCTATAGAGTAAGACACTAGTCTAGAAACAGTTACGAGTTAGACTCAATGGAATACAGTGATTGATCCGCTCCAAACCTTTGGTATTTACTAATTAGTTTCATTCCTAATCTTTCTAGGAGCTTCCTAGAAGAGATATTAGCAGTCTGTGTTACAGCAATAACCCTTGATAAATTCAAGCTCTCAAATGCAAATTTGATTATCTCTTTCATAACTTCAGTCGCATAACCAGCTCCCCACCATTTAGGAAGAAACTGATAAGAAATTTCAATATCGTTACCTATATGATGAGGGTCCAAAGATACTAAGCCAATAAATTCATTTGTTTTTTTATTTCTAACTATCCAATAACTCGAATCATTATTTGAGTTTATCATTTCATCAAAAGTTCCTTGTATACCTTCCTCTTCTCTTGTACCGCCAAGAAATTCTCTTACATCTTTGTTAAGGTAAAGTTCCTTCACATCCTTATAATTTGATTGTTGAATAACATAAAGTAAACATCTTTCAGTTTCAATCATTAATCTCCACCCCCAAAAAATAATATTTACTATTTCAATTATATTGTTCTTATTCAATTAAAGAGACTTTTAATCCAATTACAATAGTTTCAAATTTCCATCAATTGAACAATACGTGCTGTACCAGATATAGATCAACCACTCCCTACAGCAGCTATCAAAACATCTAGAGTCATAATCCTACTAACGAAAAAAGCGAGTCAAATCGACTCGCTTTTAAAGTTGATACGTATAATAATTTTGTGCATGTACCGCCTTGAATCCAACTGATTCATATAACCCTAAAGCATGGTCATTTTTCGTTTCGACTTCTAGGTGTACCGAATAACCAGCAGAATGTTGATCTTTTATGACTCGGCGCAACACTTTGCTGCCAATTCCTTTGCCTTGCTGCTCTGGTAAAATGGAAAATCCATAGATCCACGCTTGGCCATCTTGTCGATCCACAAGAATTTTCCCTACCGTTTCTTCGTTCACATCAATCATTAACATACTGGCGTCTTCATCCCGGTCGACACTGCTTTCCGACGCTTGGGCATCTTCTTCGGTCAAGCCAAACGCTTCAACAGACAAACGTATACGCAAGTCTAAATCATTTGCTTTTGCTTGGCGCAATGTCACACCGTCAACTTCTTCAATAGACCCTTCTTGCCACTCCATTTGATGTTCTGAAAATGCATAATCAGCGCCTTGTTTATTCAAAAAAGCTTTTGCTACATCTGATCTCGCAGGTGCGTTTAATAAGATTTTCTTGTATCCGTTTTGTTTGACGGTATCCATTCCTTGTTGAAACAATCGTTGAAAATGTCCCTTCCGTCGTTCACTTGGTTTCACCATGCCGCATACTTCAACTGTAGAACCAAAAGCATACAAACCTAAAAACGCTACAAGTTTGTCATTTTCATAATGAACAAAGTCTAGCTGATTAGAATCGCGTTTTCTCAGCATTTCCCAGTTAAGTTTCAGTTGTAAATGATCATTCGTTTCGCACTCTTTCTGCAGTTGTTCAATATCTTGTAATTGTTGTGTCGTTAACATAATTGTCTCCTTTATTAGCATTGCTTATCCTTCTCACTAGAAAGAAAATTCCATATAATCTAGCTCACACGAATGTAAGCTCTTTATGAATAATTTTATAGATTGGTATTTACTTCGTAAATTGTTCATCTTTATTACGTAACAACAATTTATAATCAATAAAACCACCTATCCCAGCATTTAGACAGGTGGTTGCATGTTTTCTTTCAAGTATATTGGTGAAACCGTTGTTCCAATAGAGTCAAGTCTAGTCTTAATGCAAATATAGTTAGGATAGGAGAGTTCCAATTCTTTATGAATGTTCTTCTGGCTTTCTTGCGGACAAAAAATAACCAACGATGGGCCAGCACCGCTTATTGTGCATCCATACGCACCGAGCTCCTTTGCATAATGACGAATGTCCTCAAACGATTGCAACCACTTTGTACGGTATGGTTCATGAAAACCGTCTTTTTCCATCAACTTCCCAGCCGTTGACCAATCATTCATCAAAATAGCTGGTAGCATAACATTAGCTGCTGCACTCGAGGATGTAGCTTTTTTGTGGGACAATACTTCTGGTAAAGACCCTCGAGATAAAGACGTCTCAAGCTCATGTGAAGGAACCATCAGTAATATTCCGACATTATGCGTAGGGAGCTTTATGAAATCAAGTTCGTGTTGGTCGTAGCGACTAACGGTCAACCCTCCTACAAGTGCTGCTGATACATTATCAGGGTGACCTTCAATATCACTGGCAATTTTCACTTTTTGCTCATCTGACAAGTTGAGTCCAAGCAGTTGTTCAGCGATTGCGATGCCAGCTACTATGGCGGCTGCACTACTTCCCATCCCACGAGACAATGGAATGTTTGAACGGACAGAAAGCGAAGCGGTTGGTGATTGTTGATTAAAGATCGATTCTACTTTTTTTATTGTTGACATAATTATATTATCGTTACCAATTGATAATTCTTTATGTGTTTCATCTTCATACTCAATGCACCAAGTAGAAGAAGGGATGACTCTAACACTTTGGTACACCTGTAAAGCCAATCCAATCGAATCAAAACCAGGTCCCAGGTTTGCCGTTGTTGCTGGGACCTTTACTTGAAATGGAGCGAACGTCATTGTGTGACGCCCCCTTTAAGTTCGTTTCTAAGCTGGTCAAAGTTCGCTTGAATACGGACTGGCTCTAAGTTCGAAACGTTGATCGCAGTTTCAGGATCTTTTAAACCGTTTCCTGTTAGCACTGTCACGATCGTGCTCCCCTTTTTGATTAAACCTGCTTCGATTCGCTTTTTCAAACTGGCAATTGGTGCACATGATGCGGGTTCAGCAAATACACCTTCTGTTCTAGCGATAAGCTGATAGGCTTCAAGAATTTCCTCGTCTGTTACAGCCATAATGTGACCGTTTGATTCATTTAGTGCATCAAGCGCTAAATTCCAGCTTGCCGGATGGCCGATTCTAATAGCCGTTGCAACCGTTTCTGGTTGTTCAACGATTTTATTGTGAACGATCGGTGCCGCTCCTGCTGCTTGCACGCCTAAAAGTGTTGGGCGTTCACCACTATGTTTTTGTTGGTATTCAGTAAATCCTTTCCAGTAAGCAGAAATGTTCCCCGCATTACCAACAGGCAGCGCAAGAATATCTGGTGCTTTTCCAAGTTGTTCAATCACTTCAAATGCCGCTGTTTTTTGTCCTTCTAAACGATATGGATTCACTGAGTTCACGAGAGTAATGTCCTCTTCCTCACTAACGCGTCGTACAAGGGTTAAGGCTTCATCAAAGTTTCCTTCAATCGCAATAATATCCGCTCCATACATTTTCGCTTGAGCTAATTTACCAAGTGCAATACGACCATCTGGAATGACGACGATCGTACGTAGTCCCGCTCGTGCTCCATATGCTGCTGCTGAAGCGGAAGTATTTCCTGTAGAAGCACAAATGATTGCTCCACTGCCTTCTTCTTTTGCTTTTGCGACAGCCATCACCATCCCACGATCTTTAAAGGAACCTGTCGGATTAGCACCTTCAAGCTTTACATGTAAATCAATCCCCCACTCTTTCGATAGAGAAGTGAGTGCGATCAAAGGCGTGTTTCCTTCTGATAAACTTATATTTGGTGTTTTGTTAGTGACGGGAAGCCATTCACTATATTCTTCAATTAACCCTTGCCATCTCAATATCAGCCCCCTCCCTCTACCCTATACTGGCTGATGATTTCTTTAACGGAATACGAAGCTTGTAAATCCTCTATAATTTGTCGATGGTTTTTACGTGAAAGTGATTTGGTGATTAAGATCACTTCTGCTTCACCCTGTTCTTTACCTGGTCGTTGGATAATGGAACCTAGACTTGCATTATGACTGCTATAGATGGACGTTAATTCAGAAAAAACATCCACTTCATCTTTAACTAGCAGTCTATGGAAAAATTGTGCATGTTGATTTTCTTCCCCTTTTATCAGTCGATCGTACATTGGGTTAGGATTTCTCTTCCCGCCAATACCAAGCAGTAGATTGCGACATGCCATTAAAACATCTGAAACAACGGCTGTAGCAGTCGGTAGAGAACCTGCACCTGGACCGTAAAACATAGTTTCCCCTACAGCATCCCCGTAAACATAAACAGCATTGTATTCATTTCGAACAGATGCAAGTGGATGGGAAGAAGCTAAAAAGACAGGCTCAACGGATGCATCTACACCATTTTCATCATGCTCAGAGAAACCAAGCATTTTTACACTGTATCCAAATTGTTCAGCGAGCGCTAAGTCCTCCTTTTTAATGGTTGTCATCCCGCTCACTTTTACGTCTTCTAAGTGAACTTCCATTGAGAAGGCGAGTGTCGAGAGGATGGCCATTTTGCGTGCAGCATCGAAACCTTCTACATCAGCCGTTGGATCATTTTCTGCGAAACCTAGTTCTTGAGCTTTTTTAAGCGCTTCGTCATACGACCAATTTTCTTCTTTCATTTTCGTTAAAATGTAGTTCGTTGTTCCGTTAACGATTCCCATGATTCCTGAAATACGATCCGATGATAAGCCATCTTCTACCGCTCGAATAATCGGTATCCCACCTGCAACACTTGCTTCATAATAAAGGTCACAGCTATTTTCGTGTGCGAGACGGAGTAGTTCATGTCCATGAAGTGCCATCAAATCTTTGTTTGCTGTAATGACTGGTTTTTTGGCACATAGTGCTTGTTCGATCGCTTCTCTTGCCTCTTCTATCCCACCCATTACTTCTACAATTACGTCAATTGAAGGATCATTGATAACATCCGCTATATTTAAACAAAGCAAGTCGTGATCAACGAATGTTCCGCGTTCTTTTTCCAAATCACGTATGACGATCTTATCTATTCTCACTGGTACACCTAGTCGCTGTGTTAGTTCTCTTTCATTTTCTCGGATCATGGTCGCGACACCACTTCCAACTGTACCGCATCCTAGCATTCCAATGGTAATTTCTTTTTTTGTCATATGGCACCCGCTTCCACCTAACATATGTATCTTAGGCTGTTTATTTTGAATATAAAGATAATTATAACGACTCCCCCCCTCCTATGACAACCCAATTTATAGAACTTTCATAATAAAATGGCTAGTTTCAAAATGTATTCGCTTACATAATATGAAGCGTCTGTAATTTCACTTAGTAAATTCTTTCATTTTTTCAATTAGGGCTAAATGTCACCATGGTCAAGATCGATTTATTTACATCAAATGAGATTCTCTCGACCTTACTTTCTCTTGTTTGCTTCGTTAGAGGGTCATATGCGCCGTTGTCTAAGACGTGTAAGTAACGCTTTTCCTCTTCGACTTCATAACCTATGCCCGTTACCCAATGGTAGCGATAGTGAAAATTTCGGGAGGACCACTTAAAAGAAGACCATTGATCAAACTTAATCGCCACTGCTCTATTTTGATCAATTTCTTTTGTGAAATGATCCCACATACAGTTCACAGCTATTTTTTCTGATTTTCCGTATTTACGCAATGTAAAAACGAGCTGCCATGCAGGTAAGCCAAGCCAGGTAGTACCGCTTTGTTTGTAGCATTGTCTTATATAGGAAGATTCAGTAAGCGTTGTTGGATTAGAATCGTTTAATAATGTCGCGATTGTCGTTGGACCACAGGCAGAACCTTTTCCTAGTTTTGAAAGAGCTACATCATATTGAGTAAAGGTCTTTATCTCCTTTAGCATGACATGTTTATTCATTTGAATGGTCTCCAATCTCCTGAAAAGTAACTTCCTTTAATCCAAAATTTTCTTTCTTAATTGATTGAAAAAACGCACCTACTTCCCTCCTCGATTTACAAAAAACATTACCAGGAATTTAATTCATAATAGACAATAAAAAGGTGGATTATGTTCAGTTATTGCTTTCATTTTTCATTCTCGATTAGACTCAATTGTTGTAAATATACGTGTATAGGCATCTTTGATATTCGGTTCATTTACCTTATCATTGTACAGTCCATAACCCCAAAATTGGCCTTCCTCACCAGATTGAAAATAGCCTATGGCATAGTCACCTGATTTACTATCTTGGAAATCCTCATATGATAATTCCTCTTCTAAAAAATTTATATCATTACTGAAGACTCCTTTTTAAATGAGAATTATGTAGAATTTCTTCCTTTTGTTTCAATAAATTCCCTGAAATCATTTTCACATAAACTTACATTTATCCTTTGGAAATCTACCTAATTAAACCTAGATAAACTACCTTTTTTAAATTATATCTTTTATTTCCTATTTCAGTACCTTTGTGCGGGATTCGTGGAATTGTCATTCACATTTATTATCAAATTCGCTATATTCTTGTGTTAAATAAAGTAGAAACAATAGGTTGATTATGCGAAAATAAGATGAATTGTTTGAATTTATAGAAAGGTGTGCATGCAAGTGGTTAAAGGGTTAAATTTAATTGGCACCGCTGCGGTTTTAATCGCTTTAAATGTGCTTGTGATGTTGGCACTCGATACGGCATTTATTGAAGTTTCTCTACTTGTTGGAATTGCCGCAATCGTCGTTGTTCGTTTATTCACTTCACCGAGCAATTTCGCAAAAGCGAACCGGGTTGGTCCAACAAATAAATTAGAAACGGTTCAATTAGGTGAACAAAAAACATACATTCATCCTAAAGTGATTGTGAATACATGTTTTTTATACACAGCTGTTTTCTTTGTCGTTGTTATGGTTGCTTATTATGATTATTTCACAGCTTGACATGCGGAAATTCAAAAAGCATCAAAAAGAGTCTGAACCCAATAAACTGCAAAGTAATAGATGGAGATTACTTTGTAGTCAGTGACGAGACCGTAGGTGTTATAGCACCTATTATGTTGCCATTGGATTTGATTTAGCTA
>NZ_JBFMIA010000163.1:0-271 GCF_040801915.1 Jeotgalibacillus marinus
GGCTCCGCCGGCCGCCCGCAGCACGATCAACTCGCCAAGGAAGCTCCGCTTCCGAAGGCGATTTACCGGTCGACCTCGCCCATGATCGGGTCGATCGAGGAGATGATGGCGACGGCGTCGGCGACCAGGCCGCCGCGGATCATGTGGGGCAGGCCCTGGAGGTTGACGAACGACGGGCCCCGGATGTGCATGCGGTAGGGCTTGGCGCTGCCGTCGGCCACCATGTAGCAGCCCAGCTCCCCGCGCGGTGACTCCACGGCCACGTAGACCT
>NZ_JBFMIA010000164.1:0-271 GCF_040801915.1 Jeotgalibacillus marinus
CCCCCCCCTTCCTTCTCTTCCCCCCCTTTCTTTTTCCCTCTCCCTTCCCCCCCCTCTCCCCTTCCCTCCCTCCCTTTCTTTCCCTTTCCTTCCCTCCCTTTTTCCCCTCCTTTCCTTTCCCCTCTTTCCCCCCTTTTCCCTCTTCCCTTCTTCCTTCTCCTCTTCTCCCCCTCCTTTTCTCCTTTCCTTCTCTCTCTTTTTTTCTTTCTCCCCTTCCTCCCCCCCTCCCTCCCTCTTTCTTTTTCCCTCTTTTTCTTTTCTCTTTTCTCCC
>NZ_JBFMIA010000165.1:0-270 GCF_040801915.1 Jeotgalibacillus marinus
CCCTCTCCCCTCTCTTTCCCCTCTTCTTTTCCTCTTCTCTTCCTTTTCCCTCTTTTTTCTTCTCTCCCTTCCTTCTTCTCCCTCTTCTCCTTCTCTCTTTTTTTCTTTCCCTTCTCCCCCCTTCTCCTCTTCTTCTCCTCCCTTCCCTCTCCCTTTCCCTCCTTTCTCCCCCTCCCCCTCTTTCTCCCTTCCTTTTCCTTTCTTTCCCCTCCTCTTTCTCCCCTTTCCCTTTTTTTTTTCCCCTCTCTCTCCTTCTTTTTCTCCTCCCTC
>NZ_JBFMIA010000166.1:0-269 GCF_040801915.1 Jeotgalibacillus marinus
GGGATCGCGAACAGCGAATAGGTCCCCGCCTTCACTTTTTTGCCTCCGAAAGTGGCGTCCTGGTAGAATTTGATCTCGGTAGACTCATCCGCTCCAAGCCTCCATACCTTGCCATAGGGCTCCTTCTTACCAAATATTTCACGGCCGTTCAGAAAGGGGCGGCTGTACGAAACTTTCACCAATGCTTTCTCTCCCTCCTTGCGATCATGTGCGAAATGGTCGGGGAAATAAGCAATGTCGCGCGGGCTCTTGTCCAGCCCCCTGAATTT
>NZ_JBFMIA010000167.1:0-269 GCF_040801915.1 Jeotgalibacillus marinus
GCACTATGCTTATTCCATAAATAGGAGTAGGCATAGAGGTGTCCGCCGGCAAAGGCCAACTCTTCGGTCGGCTGCAACGGGAGGTTCAACGAAAAATCCTGGCCGATGTTGTGGTAGAAATAATCGTGGGTTTTATCTGCTCCATCGCGGCGACGCGAACGGAAGACATCGAGGTAGTAGGGTGCCTCGGGATCGGTGTTGATGATCAGCACCTGACGGCGTTGATCGGATTGGGTCTCCGGCTCCAAAAAGTAGAGGTCGCCATAGAG
>NZ_JBFMIA010000021.1:0-39250 GCF_040801915.1 Jeotgalibacillus marinus
GATCAATCAATCGAAGAAATATTTCTTTGGAACCAGGAGGTTAATTAATCATGAATAGAAATTTATTTTTAATTTGTGGAGTATTCTTCTTTTTAATGTTTATTCTAATGATAGGATCCACATTTATAGCAGGTGATGAAAGTTTTAATTATAATAGTCTAATATTTCTTTCTATGGCAATACTTTCATTATCTCAATATTACATGTTTCCCCATTTAAAAGAGAACGATGAACGCTCAAAAGAGATAAAATTAAAATCAATATTTTATTCGAATATAGTTTTTGCAGGTCTGATGGTTCTAATTTTACTAATCCTAACAATTAACCTTATCTCAATTGAAGCAGTTGATTTACTCAAACTAATGATCGCATTATTTATTGTTATTTCCCCTATTCTTATGATCTTAATAAGCAAAAGAACATAAAAGTTAACTGATGAGAATATCCTCTCATCAGTCAACTTTTACTTTAGTGTTACTAAGAGACAGATGCACCGCCCCATGCAGCTTCAGCAAGAATGCATAATGAACATCGTAGGTTCACCTGCAGTAACCTATAGCCCACGCTACTGCCCAAGAGACCCCTTGTGAATTCATACAGTCAGAGAATTTTTTTGGCACTCCATTGAGGTGTAACATCTGGTTCTTGTGAAGTCTCATCAATTAGTAATTCTCCATCTTGATATACTTCCAATGCAGGAGTATCTACTTGATCTTGATGGAGAGCGTTACGAAGGAAAAAATCATAAAATCAATGTAATAAAGGAACACCAAAGGGGTCTTGTACCAGGACTAGGATGATGATGGTTTAATTCATTAAATATCGAAGCGATGTGTTTGAGACCTATATTAATCATGAACAATGAGAACTTGCTGCTATGCAGCAGGTTTTTTTGTGAGAGAAGCATATTCACTACTGAAGGTTAGCAAACCTCCAAGAATATCTATACCCATATTCACCTATTCTTCCTTCAATCAAATCAAATCAACCCTTCCAAAAGTAAACGTAAGAATTTGTTAAGAATTTCGTTATTCTTTGATAAACTCTCTTTCTTATACTGATGATAACAACAAGGAGGGAGTGAAAAGAATGGTGGATTTCATTTTCAGAGAAACAAACGACGATTCGAGTAACAATCCTTTTGCAGAGATGAAGGAAAAGGTGTTCCACTAGCAAAGCAAGAGTTTATTTTTCGGCGATTTTAACGTGTTGAAAACTCTCGAAGCAAGCAGCACGGAGGCTCTAGGTTAGGGCTCTCAATCAGTAAAGAAATCATCGAACTTTATCATGGAACCATCGGCGTGAAAAGTGATGGAGAAAGCGGGAGTACGTTCTGGTTTGACATTCCTAGTTTTCTTGAAGAAAAGGGAGGAAGCACAATGAAAAAAATCTATTTCGTCATGGGACTCTTCTTTGTCGCACTTTCGGTCTTTTTTGGACCAAAGTTATATGCAAGCTTAACGCAAAAATCGTTAGGAAGTGAGCCGGTAAAGACCGCAGAAATATCAACAGAGCTTTCCATCGCCACATTTGCAGGAGGATGCTTTTGGTGCATGGAGCCTCCTTTTGAAAAACTTGACGGAGTCTATTCAGTAGTATCTGGTTATACAGGGGGAGAAGAAGAGAACCCAACCTATGATGAAGTATCTAATAAGCAAACAGGTCATGTAGAAGCTGTGCAAATTCAATACGATCCAGAAGTGATTACGTATGAGCAGTTGCTGCAAGTGTTTTGGAGACAAATTGATCCCACTGATAATGAAGGACAATTTGTCGATCGGGGTCCACAGTATGTGAGTGCAATCTTTTACCATAATGAGGAGCAAAAAGAGCTAGCAGAGATGTCCAAAAGAGAACTTACGGCATCTGGGACATTTCAAGAAGACATCGTGACATCCATTCGACCTGCTATGACGTTTTATCAAGCAGAAGAGTATCATCAGGATTATTATAAAAAAAATAGCTTGAGTTATAAGTATTATCGAAATAAATCGGGACGTGATGATTTTCTCGACGAAGTATGGGGAAAGGACCGGGAGATTGAGTTCGAAACAAATTCTTCTTACCCGAGCTTTACGGACGATGAGTTAAAAGAACAATTAACAGATCTACAATACAAGGTGACGCAAAAAGATAAAACGGAACCTGCCTTTGATAATGAGTATTGGGATAACAACGAAGAGGGGATATATGTAGATATTGTTTCTGGAGAACCATTATTTAGCTCGAAGGATAAATATGAAAGTGGAACAGGCTGGCCAAGTTTCACAAAACCATTAGTGGAAGAGAATATTGTTGCAGTGGAGGACCGGAAATTTTTTATAGTACGAACCGAGGTAAGAAGCAAGCACGCTGATTCTCATTTAGGGCATGTGTTTACAGATGGTCCTGAACCAACCGGTTTACGCTACTGTATGAACTCCGCTGCTTTAAGATTTGTGCCCAAAGAGAAACTTGAGGAAGAAGGCTATGGGGAGTTTGTAGAATTATTTTAGGGTGAAGTCGATTCAAAAGCAAACTTTTTTCAAAACAGTTCTTTTGGTATACAAGGAGTAGTATGCGGTATGAGCTAATTATTTTTGTTAATGGATCATGAAACATCATTCGTAAAAGGTACTTGGTGAATTGCATACGGATGATAACAAAACGAAAAAAGGAGAGAGTAAAATGAAAAAATGGTTGATTTCATTAGGAGCAGTTGCTGTTTTAGGATTGGGTTGGTATTTGGTTTCCCCTTTGTTCATTGATCAAGTCGTGGATGAGCCGGTAATAACCGGTGCAAAATCAAATCAGAGTGAGAAAGAAGCGAATTCATCTCAAGATATGATGAAGAGTGATGAAGAGGATTCAATGTCGCAAGATGCGGGAACAAACGATACAATGAAGGAAAACGAAACATTCTCAGGGACATTTCAGGATGGGGATTCTCTTCATCAAGCATCTGGAAACGCGATGATTCAAGAAAACGTTGTGAGATTGGAAGATTTTGAGGTAACGAATGGACCCGATCTTTACGTCTACTTAGTGGATGAGGATCAAGAAACAAAGGACGGAGTGTCACTAGGAAAGCTAAAAGGAAATATCGGCAATCAAAACTATGAGCTTCCAGAAGGTACGGAAATCAACGAAGGAATGAAAATTGTTATTTGGTGCAAGCAATTTAACGTAGATTTTGGCTTTTCTATGGTAAATAAAGGGGTGTAATACATGAATCATAAAGTGCTGTTAGTCGACGATGAGGAAAATATTTTGGATGTATGTTCGCGTTATCTTGAGAGAGAAGACTATAGAGTAATGACGGCATCCAATGGTCGAGACGCACTGAAACAATATGAAGCGTTTCAGCCAGATCTTGTCGTTTTAGATGTAATGATGCCAGAGATGAATGGCTGGAAGGTAGCAGAAGCCATTCGCCAGAAAAATGAGACACCGATCATTATGCTAACAGCACTAGGTCAGGAGCAGGATCGAATTTATGGATTAACTATAGGAGCAGATGATTATATCACCAAGCCATTTAGCCCTCGTGAACTGTTGCTTCGAATCAAAAATATTCTTCGGCGAACGTATGTCTATAGTGATAAAAGAAAAAGCGAAGACCTAATTATTTCGGGAGTTTTGACGATTGATATAGGAAAGCGCCTGGTGATGATTTCTAAAAAAGAGATCGACTTAACGATAAAAGAGTTCGATATATTAGCATTATTGGCTCAACATCCCTCTCAGGTGTTTTCCAAAACACATTTGTTAGAGAAGCTATGGGGTTATGCGTACGATGGAGATGCTAACACGATTAATGTTCATATTCGCCGGCTTCGTGAAAAGATAGAGAATAATCCTTCCAAACCTATTTTTATCAAGACGGTTTGGGGGATTGGTTACAAATTTGAAGGAGACCATAAGAATGAAGCTTAGAACGCTACTTATCTTGGCAAATGCAAGTTCTTTTTTACTACTCTTTGTGTTTCTTATTGTCGCGTATATACGAATGTTTCTTTCACATGAGATTATTCTGCTTCTTACGTCAATCACGCTCGTTGCAGGAATTCTTTCCTTTGCTGTTCATTGGTTTATTATGTCTCCTCTTTTAAAAGCGGTGAAGCAGATGACGTTGGAAGCTGAACGAATGGCGCAAGGGGATTTCGACATAAAGGTAACGGAAGCAGGGCCAGTGGAAATAAAGAAGCTTGCCAAAAATTTTAACCATATGTCAGAACAAATTTCCGATATGTTTCAAGAACTTAAGCAATCAGAGAGATTTAAAAGTGAGTTGATCGCAAATGTGTCACATGATTTACGAACACCTATTTCTTCGATTCATTCCTTTGCAGCTGCACTAAATGATAACATTATTGACGATGCACCAACAAAGCAGCGTTATTATGATACGATCTTAGCAGAAACAGAAAAGTTGAGCTTTCTTATTGAGGAAGTACTTCATCTGTCTCAGCTTGAAAACAAAAAAATTCTCTATAAGCCAACTTCGACAGCGGTTGATCAATTGGTGGTCGAGACACTTCAGCAGTTTGAACGAAAGTTAGAGGAAAGAGCCATTAATATCGAGGTAGCATTTGATGAAAACATTACGACGGTTTCTTTAATGCCATTACAGATTAAACGGGTGATGACGAATTTCATCCAAAATGCACTCTCATTTTCAGAGAAACAAACGACCATTCAAGTAGAAATCAAAAGAAAAGCGAATCGTTTTTATTTTGCTGTTAGAGATGAAGGAAAAGGTATTCCACTAGCAGAACAAGAGTTTATTTTTCAGCGATTTTATCGTGTGGAAAAATCTCGAAGCAAGCAGCACGGAGGCTCTGGATTAGGTCTCTCAATTAGTAAAGAAATTATCGAACTTCATCACGGAACCATAGGCGTGAAAAGTGATGGAGAAAGCGGAAGTACGTTCTGGTTTGAAATTCCTATTTTACTTGAAGAGTAAGTACAATGAAAAAAACTTTTTCGTCAACCGATGATAAAAGCCAATTTGTCGATGGGGGTCCATATTGTATGAGAGTGCAATCTTTTACCATAATGATGAGTAAAAAGAGCTAGAAGAGAGCTCCAAAAGAGAGGTCTAAGGATCGGAACGATTTACAAGACATCGTGACACCCGTTCGACCAGACTTTGTGATGAAGAGCCTGGAGAAAATGAGACATAAGCAAACAAAATCCCCATCAATCCTTCCTTTAATATGTATACGTATTTGTACTTTTTTTCTCTTAAGTAATCTATCTAACATTTTTCTACCTTGTTTTACGGTATGCTTAGTAAAAAACGAAAGTGGTGCCGATAGGTGAAAATACGTTTTTTCATAATGATTAGTGTACTAGTGGTGATTATTGCAGGATGTTCAAATGACGAATCACTATCAATTTCAGATGAAGAGATTCAAAATCAGTCTTTTGAAGAGATTGCAGAATCCGCTCAAGGAGAAACAGTACGAATGTATATGTGGGGTGGAGATGAAGGGATCAATCAATATATAGATGAATGGGTTAAACCAAAGCTTCAAGAAACATATGACGTGACACTTGAACGCATTCCTCTTGATACAAATGAAATCATTCAAAAGCTAGAAACCGAAAAAAGAGCGGGACAAGAGGATGGGACAATCGATATTATTTGGATGAATGGAGAAAATTTCAAACGAGCAAAAGAAGGTGAACTGCTGTTTGGTCCATTCGTCGATCAAATTCCGAATGTTGAAGACTATTATGATACGGAAAGTCTAGATTTTCAATATGACTTCGGAAAAGCAACGGAAGGCTTCGAAGCTCCGTTTGGAAAAGTTCAATTTGTATTCCACTATGATTCTTCTAAAATCGAAGAACCACCAGCGACTTTAGACGAGCTTATGGAATGGATTAAACAAAATCCAGGGAAATTCACTTATCCAGATCCAAGGGATTTTACTGGAAATACATTTTTGCGACATGTTTTATACGGAAAAGCATCATCTGTTGAAAAGATTTTGGAAGAACCATTCTCAGAAGAATTAGCAGCAGAGGAATCTGCAAACGTTTGGACGTATTTAAATGACATTGCACCAGATTTATGGCGAGAGGGCCAGGCGTATCCTTCAACACTGTCAGAATTGGATCGTTTATATAGTCAAGGTGAGGTATGGATGACGATGGGTTATAACGAGGCTCGTGGAGAGGTACTTGTTGAAGATGGAATCTTCCCAGATACGACTGAATCTTTTATTTTAGAAGATACAGGTTCAATTGGAAATACTCATTTTTTATCCATTCCTTATAATAGTCCAAACAAGGAAGCTGCTTTGGTTGCGATTCAATTGATGTTGTCACCAGAAGCGCAATTGATCAAGCTTAAGCCAACGTATTGGGGTGAGAATACACCTATTGATATAGACAAACTAGACCAAACAAAACGCCAAGATTTCGATTCGATTGACCGAGGCGATACTGTGTTGGAACAAGAGCATTTAATGGAAACATTTATACCGGAAATCGATGCAACATACGTCCCATGGCTAAAGGAGAAATGGATTGATGAAGTGGCATCTGAGCAATAGATCGTTCCTTCTATTGATCCCAGCATTGCTTTTTTTACTGATGGTTACCTACAGTCTTATCTTGGCATTTGTAGAAAGTGTTCGTGGACCAAATGGATGGACACTCGATTTTTATGTCAGCCTATTTCAAGAAAGACGACTCTATTCATCTTTTATTTATAGTCTGTCCATCACCTTTTTTTCAGTTATTCTTTCTGTTTTGATCGGTTGGGGGATTGTACGATCGTGCCACGCGATGATTGAAAATAGTATAGGGAAATGGATGATTTGGATTCCGATGCTTTTTCCGCATTTTGTGTGGGGTTATTTCGTTCTTTTGGTACTTGGTCAAAGCGGTGTTCTATCATCTGCGTTATTTCAAAGCGGTTGGATAGAATCACGCGATCAATTTCCTATTTTCGTTCAAGATAAAAGGGGTTTAGGGATCATCATTACGTATTTGTGGAAAGAGATTCCGTTTGTTATTTTAATGCTGCTGCCGGTATATGTACAATTGCCAAAGCAATACGGTGAGGTGATTGGTGTTTTAGGGGGCGGAAAGCGACATATCTTTGGAACGATTGAATGGCCTTGGGTGAAGCCTGTGCTTGTTGAAATTTTGTTGATTTTAACAGCATTTATTTTTACAGCGTATGAGGTGCCAGCTTTGTTAGGCGTCACCTACCCACAGATGGCTTCTGTTCTAGCTTACGATTGGTTTTATGGCAGTAGCTTAGAAGAGCGATCTTACGCGTTTGCTTTATTATTTATAATTGCTGCTATTATGACGCTTGCATCGCTTATTTCTTTTATGCTACTCAATCGACAACGATGGTTGTTATCAAAGAGTCAGCACAGTAGGTAGGAGGGGAAAAGAATGAAAAAATTTTTATTTTATAGTTTGACGATTCTCTTTTTCCTAGGGCCTGCTGTGCTTTTACTCTTTAAAAGTGTGACACCCGTTTGGAAGTGGGGAGAACCATTTCATTTTAATTGGACATCGAGGGGCTGGGAATCGTTCTTCATGGATCCAAGAATTGTTCAAGCGTTGTCTTTGTCTCTCATGATTGCTTTGGTTGTGACATTTATCAACTTGTGGATAGCGATCCCCGCAGGAAAAGCTTTGTCACATACAAATTTTAAAGGGAAAAGTATGATTGAGACGTTCTTAGTGCTTCCATTATTTATACCAGTATTGGCGGCAGCACTTGGCTTACATGTTACGATGATTCGTCTGGGAATAGCGAACCATTGGTTTGGAGTTGTGATCGTTCATTTAGTACCAACTGTGCCTTATTCCATAAAGGTAATGAAAGCAGGCTATGATCGTTTAGGGTCAGGCATGCTTGAACAAGCAAAGATGCTTGGAGCTCGTCCGTTCCATGTGTTTCGGACAATTGAACTGCCTATGTTGATGCCAAGTGTTCGCAGTGTGGTGTTTTTAATCGTAACAATAAGTATGAGTCAATATGTTCTAACAGCCGTTATAGGTGGCGGTAATGTGATTACGCTTCCGATCATCTATTATCCGTTTCTACAATCAGTCGACGATACAGTAATGGCAGCTTTTTCAATCGCCTTTGCCGTTCTTCCAGTCGTTGCTGTATTGATTGTTGAGCTAGTGTCGAAATGGTTGCGGACTAATATGTCATTCCGTAGTAGGAGAAGTTCATGAATAAAACCTATATTGATATAAAAAATGTCCATAAATCATTTCAGAAAAATGAGGTGTTCGGTTCCATCCAATTATCTTTAAATAAAGGTGAAATTTTATCACTCGTTGGACCTTCAGGAACGGGAAAATCAACGTTTTTAAGATGTTTAGCTGGATTAGACCAATTTTCATCTGGTGATGTATTGATTGAAGGGAAGACCATTCTTTCGAAAAAAACGAAGGATCGTCCCATCGGCATGGTCTTTCAGCAACCACTACTTTTTCCACATCTAACAATTTTAGAAAATGTAACGTATGGGTTGAGACTGCACAAAAAGAAGAAGGAAGCAGACATTGTAGGCATGAAGTATATGAAATTTGTTGGCCTAGAAGGTTATACACAGATGTATCCACATTCTTTGTCTGGAGGACAACAACAGCGCGTGGCGTTGATTCGGGCGTTGATTGTAAAACCGAAACTTCTTTTGCTTGATGAACCATTTAGCAGTTTGGACCCCGACCTTAGAAGAGAGCTCAGAGATGGAGTTCGGCAGCTGTTGAAAAAAGAAGGGATGACAGCAATCTTTGTTACACATGACCGTGAAGAAGCGATGCTGTTAGGTGATCGAGTGGCTGTACTCGCGAATGGATCACTTCAACAGATCGGTAATCCACAAGATGTGTATGAACATCCCTATAACCAAACGGTCGCACATTTTTTCTCGGATGCACTTGTCGTAGACGAACATCACTATATACGTAATTATGATCTAAATTGGACTGATTCAAAAGTGGGTCATTCGACTGAAAATATCTTCTATCGGGCAGAATGGTTAAATGAATCGTACCATTACGGAAAGCGATATGCGCATGTTAAGATGATAGAAAAAAACCGAAGACTTGTTCTACCTATTGATTTGGATTTTAGAAGGGTTGCTCATGGTGAAATGGGATATATCCGTGCTCGTCAATCAACAAAATGTCGTTTTAACAAAGAAGGGAAATTTAATGAATAGGAAACTAAAGCGTTTCATGCCACTTACTTTATTTATAGTCGTCTTGATCATCTTACTCGGGGTAAGCAGTCGTTATATAAATGTAGGCCCAGTAGAGATTCAGCGTTGGATTAACTCATTTGGTATTTGGGGTCCAGTATTGTTCATTTTATTATACACGGCAAGACCGCTCATTTTGTTTCCTGCAAGCATCTTGTCGTTAGCGGGTGGGTTAGCTTTTGGAGCTGGAGCAGGTTTTATTTATATTGTTATAGGTGCTACGTTAAGTTCGATTGTTGCATTTCAAGTATCAAAGACATTTCAAGCATCATTTTTAAAGTCGTCACAAGATGGAAAACTTTCAAAAATAAAAGATTTAATGGAAAAAAGAGGCTTCCTTTACGTTCTTGTCCTTCGTTTAATTCCTTTGGTGAATTTTGATTTAATTAGCTATGCTGCTGGACTTGCGAATGTCCGTTTACGAGCATTTGTATTGGCAACCGTCATTGGTATTATGCCAGGTACGTTTGCATTTAGCTTTCTTGGATCTAGTTTTGTAGAAGGAAACCCGCAGATTATCTTTATTAGTGCTGTTATTTTTGCCATCCTCTTAATTGTGCCAATTTTATTTCGAAAGAAAGTATCCAAGTGGACCGGGTTAGACTCTAATACAGATAAAAAACGCGATGATCTAATAAAGAGGTGATACCGTGTTAGATACACACGCAAGAAAGTATGCTCAGCCCACGATCCAAAAAACAGCTAGTGGTTTATTAAAGGTAGGATTAACACCAAATCAAGTGACCATCACAGCCTTTATAATCGGTACTTCCTCGGGAGTGTTCGTTTATTTTGGTCAACCAGTACTCGCTATTTTTGTTTTATGGCTATCTGGTTTTTTAGATGCAGTCGATGGCTCTATGGCAAGGCTGACAAAGCCATCTCCGTTTGGCACCGTGATGGACGTAACCTTTGATCGCGTCGTAGAAATAAGTGTGATTTTAGGGGTGGCTTTTCTTTACCCTGAAATGATGTGGGCTGCTTTGTTGTTAATGGCTTCCATCGTTGTATCGATGACCATCTTTTTGACTGTTGGAAACGTATCAGATAACAACGGTGTAAAATCATTTCGCTATCAAGCAGGTCTAGCGGAGCGAACAGAAGGCTTCATTTTTCTAACCGTAATGATTTCTTTTCCAAGTATCGTATTGTGGACAACTTTAATGTTCTTTGCAGTTGAATTGTTCACAGCGGGTCAACGTTTTTGGGAAGCTAAGCGAATTTTATCGTAAAAAGGTCGCCCGAAAGAGGGAGCGACCTTTTTTAAAATCATTTGTATTTTTCGATGAACTTGCGATCAATCCGATCCTTCAGACGCCATGCCCATTTCCCCTGCAAGGCAATCTTCCCGTAAATTAACAGTGCTTCCTTATTCCCAGTTGATAAAATCGCCATGCTCTTTTTTTGAGGAGAATAGTTCACAAACGGTGTTTTCATTAGAGCGGCTCGTAAGTTATCCCATAAAAAAGGGCCTTGACGAACCGCATGCACACCATTCTTTTCTAGATGAGGATGAGTGACAAGAGATACGCAATCACCTGCTCCGAATACATAAGGATTATCAATGGACTGTAGCGAAGAATTAACCAACAAGAACCCATCCTTATTTACAGCTAATCCACTGTGCTTCAACATATCGGGGGCACTTCCTCCTCCCAGAAAAACAACTTCATCGTAAGGAATTCTTTTCCCTTTATCTGTGATGACGTGATGTTCAGTCACTTCTTCCGCACGTTCATATTCATAGTGCTGTATTTTATTTTTGTTGATGATGCTTGTAGCGAGTTGACTTGTCCTTTTTCCATTCTTCCCTAAGAGATCATTCGAATGAATAAGCGAAATCAACCCATTTTTTTTATTTTGCCTATCTTTCCACGCTTGAAGGGAAAGGACCATTTCACATGCAGCAGCTCCGCTTCCAATGATCACTACATTTGCAGCATCTCTTAATTTTTTAGCATGGGTTGGGAAATGGTGTGCAGGTTTCAAGGAGGATTGAAACTGCGTAAGACCATTTATAGAAGGATTGTTCGTATGAGAACCTATATCTAACGACAGATAGTCATACGAAAAGAGTTGACCATCATCTGTTATCACCTGCTTAGCTGTAGCATCGATTTTTGAAATAGACGCATCATAAAACAGGCAATTAGCTTGTTTAGCAAGTTGAGACAAATCAATGCGCATGTCATCAATGGAATACAAGCCTTCAATATACCCAGAAAACATTCCAGAATAATATTGATATTTATTTGACGATATTAAAATCCACTTTGTATCAGGAATAGAATTGGACGCCATTTTTTTTAGAATGCTAAGGTGGCTATGTCCCCCACCAGCTAAAATAATCGTTTTCATGGATAGCCTCCTACTAGGTAGTGTCATAATCATACAAGATGAAAGATATAAATTCTAACATCTTGTTTTGCCTTGCAAATGGTGCTATGATGTACTGATATTTTAGAGAAATGGGAGGATTCATATGGCTTGGTTGTATTTGATTGTAGCGGGTATAACAGAAATTGTATGGGCACTTGGTCTTAAATTTGCAGAAGGGTTTACTCAACTTTTTCCTTCTATAATCACAATCATCTTTATTATCATCAGCTTTTTCTTATTTTCAAAAGCGATAAAAAAAATCCCAGTTGGTACGGCGTATGCAGTCTTTACTGGCATTGGAGCGGCAGGAACGGCGATTATAGGAATGATTGCCCTTGGTGAAGTGGTGAATGTAGGTAAAGTCTTTTTTCTACTACTATTAATTAGTGGGATTCTTGGATTAAAGTTAATGGATTCTTCAAGTGAAGAGAAAGTGAGTGAGCACTAAATGGCTTGGATTTTATTGATCATCGCTGGACTGTTCGAAGTGGCATTTGTGTTGTCAATGAAGCTGTCAGAAGGCTTTTCGCGTGGAAAGTTTACAGCTTTGACCGTTGTAAATGGTGGGATTAGTTTTTATTTACTGTCGCTCGCATTGGTCGATATTCCAGTTGGGACAGGATACGCAGTGTGGACAGGCATAGGCGCTGCGGGAACTGTACTAGCGGGTATGTTCTTTTTTAAAGAAAGTAGCGACCGTAAAAAATTGCTTTTCTTAGGTATGATTATTGCGGGTGTTGTTGGACTAAAACTTGTGGGATAAAAAAATCTTCAGCTCCTTTGTGAATAAACAAGGAGTTGAAGATTTTTTTGTATGTTCTGATTAATTGAGTGAAAATAAGGTGATCACTCTCATTCGTCTCAACCAGCTTTAGCGGAAGTCTCCACATCTACAGATTGATCACTTGAGAGTTTATCTACAACCGCGCTAATCGCTCCGTCACCAGTAACGTTACACGCAGTACCGAAGCTATCTTGAGCCAAATAAAGTGCCAGCATCAGTGATGTCATCGTTCCAGTGAATCCAAGCATTGACTCTAGTAATCCAAGTGAAGCTACTACGGCACCCCCAGGAACACCTGGAGCAGCAATCATTGTAATGCCAAGCATTAAGATGAATGGGAATATTTGTCCGAATGTTGCCGTTTGCCCTTGAATAAGCATAACCGCCATCGCACAGCTAACAAGTGTAATTGTGCTTCCTGATAAATGAATTGTTGCGAGTAGTGGAACACAAAAATCCGCAATGCGGTCTCTGACTCCCATCTTTTTTGTGCGGTCTAATGTTACTGGTATGGTTGAAGCAGACGATTGTGTACCAAGTGCGGTAAAGTAAGCAGGAGTCATATTTTTTAACATTGCAAAGGGTGACTGCTTACTTAAGCTACCTGCAATTGTGTACTGGACTGTTAAGTAAATCAAATGCAAAGCAATAATCATGATGAATACTGTAGCAAATACACCTAAGATCGAACTAACTTGACCGCCTTGTGTCATATTCGCAAAAATCCCGAAAATATGAATAGGCAAAAGTGGGATGATCACTTTTTCTATGAGTTTTTGAACGATCATTCGAAACTCATCCAAAATATTTAATAAATAATTGCTTTTTAATGATGATACGCCTATCCCAAGAACGAATGCGATAAGAAGTGCTGTCATAACACCCATGATCGGTGCCATTTCAACAGTGAAAAAGCCGGATAGCAGTGCGTGTTCTGGATCGCCAAAAGCTTGCGATGCTTGATTCTCGAGTAAAACGGGAAAGAGTAAAGTTGCAGCAGTAAATGCAAGAAGTCCTGCAATGATTGTTGAACCGTAGGCAACTCCAGTTGTTAGCCCTAGTATTTTTCCTGCGCCTCTTCCCATAGCGCCAATGCCAGGTGCAATAAATGCAATAATAATAAGTGGGATGGCAAAGCCGAGGAAATTTCCAAACAACCCATTAAATGTTGCAAAAACTTTAATCACTGAATCAGGTGCAAAACTTCCTAAAACAACACCTAAACCGATTGCTAACAAAATTCGTGGAAGTAAGCCAATCTTCTTCATGATTCATCCTCCTCAGGTGAACAACTGTATTTAATAGGAAGATTATATCGTTTTATGGATCAGTTGTTAATATAAAACGATATATTCAGAATAATGAATTTATTTAGAGTTATTAATGTAATGGGAATAATCGTGATATTAGGCTTGGTTTTTTAGGTATATTGTTATATTGATGATATGAAAAGAAGGGGCAAAAATCCCGTTTGTCAACAACTTAAAATAAAACCTTTGAGGGGCACTTGTGTTGTATGAAGCTATAGAAGGCTTTTCGCGTGGAACGTTTACACCTCTGACTGTTGTAAACGGTGCGAGTAGCTTTTACTTACTGGCATTGATCCGCTATTCCAGTATGAGACAGGCTACGCAGTGGACAGGCGTAGGCGCTGCGGAAAGTGTACTAGAAGGTATGTTCTTTTTTAAAGAAAGTCGTGACCGTAAACATGTGTGATAAAAAAATCTTCAGCACCTTGGTGGAATAAACAAGGTGCTGAAGATTAAGCGATCACTCTCATTCGTATTAACCAGCTTTAGCAGAAGTCTCCATATCTTCTGATTTACCACTTGAGAGTTTATCTATAACCATGCTAATCGCTCCGTCACCAGCAACGTTACACGCAGTACCGAAGCTGTCTTGAGCCATATAAAGTGCCAGCATCAGTGATAACATCGTTCCAGTGAATCCAAGCATTGATTCTAGTAACCCAAGTGCTGCCACGACGCCACCACCAGGAACACCTGGAGCAGCAACCATTGTAATGCCAAGCATTAAGATAAATGGGAACATTTGAGCGAATGTTGCCGTTTCACCTTGAATAAGCATAACGGCCATCGCGCAGCTAACGAGTGTAATTGTGCTTCCTGCTACATGAATCGTTGCGAGTAGTGGAACACAAAAGTCCGCAATGCGGTCTCTGACTCCTATTTTTTTCGTGCGTTCTAGCGTCACTGGTATGGTTGAAGCTGACGACTGTGTACCAAGTGCGGTAAAGTAAGCGGGGGTCATCGTTTTTAACATTGCAAATGGTGACTGTTTACTTAAACTACCTGCAATCGTGTACTGAATGGCTAAGTAAATCAAATGCAAAGTAATAATCATGATGAATACTTTAAAAAATACACCTAAGATCGAACTAACTTGACCGCCTTGTGTCATATTCGCAAAAATCCCGAAAATATGAATAGGCAAAAGTGGGATGATCACTTTTTCTATGAGTTTTTGAACGATCATTCGAAACTCATCCAAAATATTTAATAAATAATTGCTTTTTAATGATGATACGCCTATCCCAAGAACGAATGCGATAAGAAGTGCTGTCATAACACCCATGATCGGTGCCATTTCAACAGTGAAAAAGCCGGATAGCAGTGCGTGTTCTGGATCGCCAAAAGCTTGCGATGCTTGATTCTCGAGTAAAACGGGAAAGAGTAAAGTTGCAGCAGCAAATGCAAGAAGTCCTGCAATGATTGTTGAACCGTAGGCAACCCCAGTTGTTAACCCTAGTATTTTCCCTGCGCCTCTTCCCATAGCACCAATTCCAGGTGCAATAAATGCGATAATAATAAGTGGGATGGCAAAGTTAAGGAAATTACCAAACAACCCATTAAATGTTGCGAAAACTTTAATCACTGATTCAGGTGCAAAACTGCCCAAAACAACACCTAAACCGATTGCTAATAAAATGCGTGTAAGTAAGCCAATTCTTTTCATGATGAGTCCCCCTGAGGAAAACAAATGTATTTAATGTGAGGATTATATCGTTTTATGAATCATTTGTTAAGTTAAAACATTATATCAATAATAATAAAATTATTCTGAATAATAAATGTAATATTGATGCGAATGGTACAAGGTTAGAAACATTGTTATATTGAAAAAATGAAAAGGAGAACCAACAACCCCATTTACCAAGACTATAAACATGATAAAATAAAGAAGCATAGCATAATCGTAAAACGAAACCCAATACTTGAAATAAAACCTTACATGGAGGAGATTATAATGAAAATGAAACTTTGTTTGTTATTTGGAGGAAAGTCTGCGGAACACGAGGTTTCTCTCCTAACAGCAAAAGCGGTGATCAATGCGTTGGATTTAACGAAATTTGAAATTTATCCGATCTTTATTACACCAGACGGTGAATGGAGAAAAGGTCCAGCCTTAGAAGGACCTGTTGACGATGTAACAGCACTTCAATTTGGAGAAGAATATTCGGTATCAGCAATGGAAGGACTTCAATCAACTTCTTTATCTGTAACGAATGAACAGACTAGTGAATTTGATATTATTTTTCCACTATTGCATGGACCTAACGGGGAAGATGGAACAGTGCAAGGGTTATTAGAGGTTATGAACCTCCCCTATGTTGGAAACGGTGTCCTAGCGTCAGCTGCAGGGATGGATAAAGTCATCATGAAAAACTTGTTTAAAGACGCTGGACTCCCACAAGTAAATTATGTTTCATTTATTCGTAGTGCTTGGGATCAAAATCGTCAAGCAGCCTACGAGAAAGTAGAAAATGATATAAAGTATCCATGCTATATTAAACCAGCGAACTTAGGTTCAAGTGTTGGCATCAGCAAGTGTACGAACCGTCAAGAGTTAGAAGCAGGGTTTGTAGAAGCATTTCAACATGATCGAAAGGTTATTATTGAACAAGGTGTGAAAGCTCGCGAAATTGAAGTTGGCGTACTAGGAAATGATTACCCAGAAATGTCTGTTCCAGGTGAAATTGTCGCGCAAAAAGACTTTTATGATTACAAAGCAAAATATGTTGATGGTGATTCTGTAATGATTATCCCAGCTGAACTACCTGAGGGTGTGGCAGGTCAACTCCAACAAATGTCAAAAACCGCTTTTCAAACAATCGACTGTTCAGGTCTTGTACGTGCAGATTTCTTTTTAACAGAAGACAAAGAAATATTTATCAATGAAGTGAATACAATGCCAGGCTGTACGCAGCACAGCAGCATGTTCCCACTGTTATGGGAAAATACAGGTGTTACGTATTCAGAGCTTATTGAAAAGCTTGTTGAACTTGGGATCGAACGTCACAAAGAAAAACAACAAATCAAATACACTTTTTAAGGAGTTTGCTTTATGAAAAGAACCTTAGGACAAATTGCTGAGATGATTGGAGTTGAACTTCCTAATCAAGCATTTCGCGACGTCATCGTTGAGGGAGCAAGCATTAATACAAGAACATTAAAAGAAAATAACCTTTTCATTCCTTTTAAAGGGGAGAAAGTAGATGGTCATACATTTGTTAAGCAAGCCTTTGAACAAGGGGCTGCTGCAACACTTTGGCAAGAAGGGGTTGAAAATCCACCACTGGATGTTCCGCTTTTGTTAGTGAAGGATCCTGAGCTTGCGTTACAGGAGATGGCACGTGTTTACCGTAGTCAATCTTCTTTTAAGGTTGTAGCGATTACAGGTAGTAACGGTAAAACGACCACAAAAGATATGGTAGCAGGTGTTCTCTCGACCCAGTTTCTTGTTCAAAAAACAGAAGGCAATTTTAATAACGAGCTCGGTTTGCCGTTAACGCTTATAAATGTAGAAGAAGAAACAGAAGTGGCGGTACTTGAAATGGGGATGAGTGGATTCCGTGAAATCGCCTTTTTGACAGAGCTTGCTTCACCAGACATTGCGGTCATTACAAACATTGGCGAATCTCATATGCAATATTTAGGTTCAAGAGAAGGAATCGCAAGGGCAAAATTTGAAATTACAGAAGGACTTTCAGAGCATGGTATCTTATTTTACTATGGTGATGAACCCTTGCTAAAAGAACTGGTGGAAAAATCGACTGGCTTTTGCTCTGCATCTTATGGGTATGAGCAGACAAATGGTTTATTTCCTAAAGAGGTTGAAGTAACAGAAAATGGGAGCAAGGTGTTGCTGACGGCAGACCGCGACCAATTCATTGAAGTTCCTGTACTAGGCCGCCATAATGTCTTAAATGCATTGGCTGCTGTTCGTGTTGGCTTGCATTTGGGTATGACGCTTTCAGGTATTGCACAAGGATTTCGTTCGATGAAACTTACTTCGATGAGAATGGAGCGTGTTAATGGAGCAAAAGGTGAAATAATCATCAATGATGCCTATAACGCGAGTCCTACTTCGATGAAAGCCGTTATTAAATTCGCAGAAGACATGCCAGTTGAAGGTCGCAAAATATTACTATTAGGTGACATACTCGAGTTAGGTCCGAATGAGGAAGCATTCCACCGTGAGATTGGTAAAGAAATACATCCAACCAAAATTGATTACGTATTGACATTCGGTGAGCGCGCGCACTTAATTGCAGAAGAAGCATCTGAGCATTTTCCAAAAGGAAGAGTGCAGTCGTTTGGATTAGAAAAGGCAGAGTTAATTAACATGTTAAAAGGACTAACTACTGCAAACGATTTGATTGTTGTAAAGGGTTCAAGAGGAATGAAGCTAGAAGAAGTTGTTGAAGCTCTGCAAATAAACGTGTGATTAAGTCTTCTTACCCAAATAAACGGGTAAGGAGGCTTTTTGCTTTACTAAAAGATTTATCGGATTTTTTAATAACGGCCATTTATGGTGAAAGATGGATTACGCTGAAAACTGCATGAAAATAAGTGGTTTGGTCATTATAAATACAAGCTAGTTAATACACCTCTTAGCGCTACATGAGGAGTTCAAGCACTGAACCATGGATCCCTACATTTATTGAGATGGAACAAATTTGCGACCATAGTGGATAATATGTATACGATCATCTTGGTATATACCAAAAAATTAATAAAAACATTCAAACACCTTATTTGCTATGCATGGAACAGTGAATGAGATCGCTTTCTTTTTGGAATGTAGAATCACTCCTATGATGGATGATTGTTTTTTAAAGAAATGCGTGATAAGATACGTAATACATCTGCTACATTTTATGCAACGAGCTCTTTTGACAGTAAGAAGAGTGTATTTTTTTGTTGGTTGTCTTTATCAACATGGAAGACCAATTTTAATGATTGGCATCTCTAGCGCACTCGGCATATGACCGGGTTTTATTTTTTTCTCTACCTTGTTGGAGTTGAACAAGCCACTTGCGCTTTTGCGATTGGGGTGAAGAGTTCGCCCTAACTATTTTATAAGGACAACGATGAAAAGCTATCGCAGTCTTCTAAGCGATCATAGCTATGTGTATGAAATAGATGATTCACAATACAAAGGAGAATGAAAGAATTGACACTTTTTTCAGAATTACCAATTAGTCCAGCTATCCTAAAATCCATTAAACGCATGGGATTTGAAGAAGCTACACCAATCCAATCAGGTACGATTCCATTATCAGTTGAAGGCAAAGACATCATTGGACAAGCCCAAACAGGTACAGGAAAAACAGCCGCATTCGGTATTCCAATGCTTGAAAAAATTAATACTAAATCCCCTGCAATACAAGGATTAATCATTGCGCCAACGCGTGAGCTTGCAATCCAAGTTTCAGAAGAACTTTACAAAATAGGTAGCGACAAGCGCGTCCGAGTTCTTTCTGTTTTTGGTGGTCAAGATATTCAACGCCAAATTCGTGCGATGAAAAAAAATCCACATATTATTGTTGGGACACCAGGTCGTCTTTTAGACCACATTAACCGTCGTACATTGAAGCTTGATAATGTACAAACACTTGTACTTGACGAAGCAGATGAAATGCTTAACATGGGCTTCATCGATGACATCGAATCAATCTTGAAAAACGTACCAAGCACTCGTCAAACACTTCTTTTCTCTGCAACAATGCCTGGACCAATCCGCAAAATTGCAGAACGCTTCATGACCAATCCAGAAACAGTAAGTGTGAAAAGAAAAGAAATGACAGTTGAAAACATTGAGCAATTCTTCGTTAAGGCGCATGAGCGTGAGAAGTTTGATGTTCTTTCACGTCTTTTGAATGTACAATCACCTGAGCTTGCAATCGTTTTTGGTCGTACGAAGCGTCGTGTAGATGAGCTTGCTCGTGCACTTGAAATCCGCGGCTATATGGCTGAAGGAATTCACGGTGACTTGACACAAGCAAAACGTATGTCGGTTCTTAAGAAATTTAAAGAAGGCCGTATCGACGTTCTTGTTGCAACAGACGTAGCTGCTCGTGGACTTGATATTTCAGGCGTAACACACGTATACAATTATGATATCCCACAAGATCCAGAAAGCTATGTTCACCGTATTGGTCGTACAGGTCGTGCTGGTAAAACAGGTATGGCGATGACATTTGTTACACCACGTGAAATGAATTATCTTCGCGTTGTTGAGCAAACAACGAAAAAGAAAATGACTCAACTGCAACCACCAAGCTCTTCAGAAGCACTAGAAGGTATGCAACGTGCAGCTGTTGATCAATTAAAAGAAACAATTACTAAGAACAACCTTGAACAATACAAAGTATTGGCGCGTGAATTGATAAATGAAAACGAGGCACTCGATGTAATCGCTGCAGCGTTAAAAGCATTAACAAAAGAGCCAGACAGCACTCCGGTTGATATCACACCAGAAAAACCATTATCGTCTAAGAAGCATAACAAACCTTACCGCAGAGACGATAAGAAGTATGGTTCTCGTGGTGGTGGAAACCGTAGCGGTGGTGGAAATAAAGGCGGATCAAAACCTTACAATAGCCGTCAACGCCAACCAAGACGCACATCTACATCTCGTCAAGACGGATAATAGTTACACAAAAAAGGCTGCCGAGAAATTCTCGACAGCTTTTTTGTTTTCTTCAGCCTTTCGACTGGTGAAACATACAAAAGGTTTGACCGGGAAGTTAAGTGTGAACAATGGATTAATGAGTTCATAAAATCGATCTAGCCAATGAAACGGTGCCCGTCTCAGTAACCACCAAACGACCTTGAAGAGTAACTTATCGATTTTCTAGACTGTAATAAATCCCATGTGTTTGAAGAATGAAGTCAACTTTATTAAATTCCGTCCTCAAAAAAGATACGCCCCGATCATAGGCTGATTTTTTCCCATCTCCATCGTTTAATTCAGAAAAAATGATTTTTATTCAAATATGTTTTTCTTGTTATATTAAATTGAAACATTCTAAGAAAAAATGCCGTACTATATAATAGTATACATAGTATAGAAGGCCAAGAAGATTGGGGAGAGAAGAATGGATCGAAGAGAACCGAGCACGCGAATATCTGAGCGCGCGTTGACAGTATGGAAGCTTTACGGTTGGATCACTGCAGGAATCATCAGTTTAGTAGCGATTGCAGTTATTACACTTAGTATTATTTTTGATTGGTCAAACTGGTTCATTGTGGCAGCTGTTGTTTTACCGATTATTGATATCATATTATTTGTTTACATTTTTCCAACATTAAAATGGAAAAGGTGGCGTTATGAAGTACGAGAAGAAGAGATCGAACTTCAACACGGGATCTTTATTGTCAAACGAACACTTGTCCCAATGATACGTGTGCAGCACGTGGATACTGAGCAAGGTCCGATTCTTCGTAAATATAGACTATCGACAATCAGCATTTCAACTGCTGCGACAGTGCATCAAATTCCTGCGCTTGATCTTGATGAAGCCGATTCATTAAGAGACTCTATTTCAGCTTTGGCAAGGGTGGCGGAAGACGATGTCTGAAGAAAAAAGGCTCCATCCTATATCGACAATTATTAGCTTTGTGAAGCACTTAAAGGATGCTGTAATTCCACTTGTATTGTTGCTATTTTTAAACCGAGGGGACCAAGATTCCTTTCTAAGCTACATGCCCTTAATAGTTTTAGGTGCTTTCCTAATTGTGATTCTTTTTTTAGGGATTTTAAAATGGTGGCGGTTTACGTATCGGCTTGAAGATGGGGAACTTCGCATCGAGTATGGATTGTTTGTAAAGAAAAAACGCTATATTCCATTTGAGCGAATTCAAAGTTTAAATTACTCAGAAGGAATCTTGCATCGTCCGCTTAAACTCGTAAAAATTAAAGTGGAGACAGCGGGTACATCATCTAATTTAGAATCTGAAGCCGAACTAACAGCTATCACAAAAGAAGAGGCAAATGAACTTAACAGCATTATTTCAAAAGCAAAAAAACGCATGAAAGGTCAGCATGAAGAGTCTAGAGAAGAAGGACATGCGCTTAATGAGGGTGGTGAACAGCCTGAGGACATTCCTGAGGAAAAGATTCTCTACAAGATGAGAGCTAAAGATCTGATTATTATGGCCACGACATCAGGAGGAGTAGGCGTAGTAATCTCAGGGGTCCTTATTTTTCTATCGCAATTTGCAGAAATGATTCCATATAAAGCGGTGATGAATGAGTTAGCTGAGGTGGTAGAAGCAGGGGTTTTACTCACTGGGATCGTTGTATTTTTTGTTTTATTAGTTGCGTGGGTCATTGCAGTGGTATTGACCTTCTTGCGTTACGCTGATTTTACTGTAAAACTAGTGGAAAAAGACATCGTGATCACACGTGGATTATTAGAAAAGAAGCAAACTACGATTCCCTTAAACCGTATTCAGGGGATCCGATTTAATCAAAATATAGTAAGAGAACCCTTTAAATATACAAGCGTTACGATTGAGAGTGCGGGGGGCTCTGCATTGGAAAAGGATTCGCACACGATTCGCTTACTTCCAATGATAAGAACCAAGCAAGCGACGCCTATTTTACAGGTGATATTACCTGACTATGAATGGGAATCGGAGTTTATAGGGGCGCCAAGACGTTCCGTTTTTCGTTATATGTTTTGGAATTTGTTGTTTGTTACTTTGGCGATTGTACCATTATCTTACTTCTTTTATCCGGTTGGATTGCTATCGTTAATTTTATATCCATTTATGGCATTGTTATCATGGATGCAATTTCGTTCAGCTGGTTATCGACTGAGTCCGAACCAATTAACCGTTCGTTTTCGCGTGTTGGATAAGCAAACTGTGTTCATGAAGAGAAAACGAATTCAATCACTCGAGTTGCGACAAACATGGTTTCAAAAAAAAGGTAAAGTTGCGACCGTTTCTGCGACAATTAAGTCGTATATTGCTGGTAGTGAAAGCTCAGTGAAACATCTTGCAGTGGATGACGTGGAGAAGGTGCTTGAATGGTATCGTCCTGAAGGGCAACTTTTAGAGGAAAAAGAAAAAGTTCACCAACAAACTGTCGAATAATAAAACAGCTTTTGACTACCTTGAGTCGTCTCTCAAAGTAGCAAAAGCTGTTTTTAAATGGATTATTGTTTGGATTTATAAAAAATAAACAATCCGATGAAGAATCCTGCAATCAATCCCGCAATATGGGCTGTGACATTCACGTTTGCTGTGAAAAAAGTCATGATGACGCTGATGAGCAATAAGGGGAGCATGATTTGTTTTAATTCTGTAGGTGCACGCTCTTTAAAAATAAACAAGATCGCAGCATAAACACCAAACAATCCGAAGATCGCTCCACTAGCTCCTACGGAAATATACAATGGTGGTTGAATAAATAAAGTGGCTACATTAGCAATTATTCCTGTTAATAGGTAAACAATGATAAACTGAGTGTGACCTAAGAGTCGTTCAAGCGCTGGTGCAAAAAGTACGAGTGAAAACGTGTTAAACAATAGATGCCATAAATCAGCGTGAGCGAATATAGGTGTGACGAGTCTCCACCATTCACCTGTTGAGATAAGAAAGTTGACACCCATTATGATACTCATAAAACTATTTCCTAAGTCAGCTGGCAGAGATGTAAGTATAAAGACTACGCCGTGAATGACCACTAATGCCGATACAACAGGATACTGTTTGATAAATTGTGATAAGCTTTCTGTACGAAAAAACAATGTAGTAATCCCCCTAAATTCAAGTATTCTTGCATATTTAATGATATTTTATTACGATATTAGCTAAAGAACGCCCTCCTCGGGAATTGCCTTATGCTTGTCGAAGCTAAACGAGCCGCTTGCGCTTTTGTATCATCTAGCTTCAGCGGCTAGCTCCTCGAGTCATAAGTCACTTCCCTGTGGTGGTAAAGTGCGCCCTCCTCGGGAGTTGCCTTATGCTTGTCGGAGCTAAACGAGCCGCTTGCGCTTTTGTTTATCATACACGATATTACACTCGAAGGGGTGGAGAGATGATTGTTGGGATTGGAATGGATTTAATCGAGTTAGGACGTATTCAATCATTAGTTGAGCGTCATCCAAAGATAGTACGACGCATTTTAACGATAACCGAACAAAACCAGTATAAAAAATTAAATGAGTCACGACAAATTGAGTTTTTATCAGGGCGGTTTGCTGCGAAGGAAGCATATGCAAAAGCTGCTGGAACGGGAATTGGTTCTGAACTATCCTTTCAAGATATAGAGGTTGTAAAAGATCCCCTTGGCAAACCCTACATAAAAATAGATCGCCCTGGAATCGTACACCTTTCGATCACACATAGTAGAGACTATGCTGCGGCACAAGTCATGATTGAATCAACTGAATCATAAGCTAAAGCGTAAGAGGCTGGACGAGCCACTTGCGCTTTTTTCATCCAGCGCAAGCGGCTAGCTCCTCGAGTCATAAGTCATTTCCCTGTGGTGGAAAAGAACGCCCTCCTCGGGAATTGCCTTATGCTTGTCGGAGCTGAACGAGCCACTTGCGCTTTTGTTTCATCCAGCGCAAGTGGCTAGCTCCTCGAGTCATAAGTCATTTCCCTGTGGTGGAAAAGAACGCCCTCCTCGGGAATTGCCTTATGCTTGTCGGAGCTGAACGAGCCACTTGCGCTTTTGTTTCATCAGAGAAGAATATTTATTAAGCTTGTCTCATATTATCATATGGCACGGTCATGAACGGAGTGTTGACTTAACAAAGGGGAGGAAGCCATGAATAAGCTAGTCTGGTCGTTGTTAATCGGATGTTTAGTGCTCGTATTGTCTGCGTGTGGTGAAACGACAGAAGAAGAAGCGAAAAGTGATTTGTTGGACAAGGTTGAAGATGTGGAAGGCTACAAGGCAACAGCAAAGATGGTGTTTGAAACGGGAGAAGAACCACAAGAGTATGATGTGGAGGTTTGGTATTCCAAGCCAAATTATTACCGTGTTCATTTAAAACACGCTGAAGAAAAGCAAAGTCAAATGATCATCCGCAATGACGAAGGCGTATTCGTATTAACACCAGCATTAAATAAAAGTTTTCGTTTTGACAGCGACTGGCCAGCGAATGGCAGTCAAGCCTATTTGGTGGAATCGCTTGTGAAAGACATTATTGAGGATGAAGACGCAACTTTTACTGAAAAAGATGGGATGTATGTTTTTGAATCAAAAACTAGGTACAAACATCAGAATATGTTCCCGATGCAAGAAGTGACGTTTGATAAAAAGACACTCACGCCAGTATCTGTAGATGTGAAAGATCAAGAGGGCAACGTAAAGATTAATTTAACGTTTACATCAGTCGATCTTGAAGCTTCATTTGAGAAAAGTGATTTCAATCTAGAGAAAAATATGATGAGTGCACAGCTTGAGGTGCCTGTTTTAGGAGATGGAGCAGAGGGTGAGGAAGACTTTGTTGTTCTATATCCTACAGAGGAACTTGAAGGAACCACGATGTATGAAGAAAAAGAGGTTGAAATTGATGATGGCAAACGAGTGATCATGACGTTCAACGGAGAAAGGAACTATACACTTATTCAAGAAAAACTTGAAGCTGCTCCGGTCATGATGATGACAACAGATGCAACAGGTGAAGTGGTAGACTTAGGGTTTGCTGTTGGTTCCATTACAGATCAATCGATTTCTTGGAGTTTTAATGGTGTCGATTATTTATTAGCATCGACAGATCTAACACCAGAAGAAATGGTGAGTGTCGCTCGATCCGTTCAAGGTACTATGATAAAATAACCACATCTTAGTTTGAGGAGTGCGTTCGATTTGAATCACTCCTCAAATGATTTGTAAAGGTGTGGAATGTATGGATAGCCATAATCAGTTTCATCGTGATACCTGGGTTGATATAGACCTTGATGCGATACAATATAACATTCAACAAGTGGCCGAGCAGGTAGGGGCTGAAGTTTCCATCATGGCTGTTGTGAAAGGGAACGCTTATGGACACGGTTATCTTCAAATTGCCAAAACCGCTCTTCGGTCTGGAGCAAGTCATCTGGCAGTAGCTTTATTAGATGAAGCTTTATTTCTTCGTAGAAATGGGATTGAGGCACCGATTGTTGTGCTTGGGGCATCTAGAGCTGAGGATGCAGGGATTGCAGCACAACAACAAGTTCAGTTAACGGTGTTTAATGTGGAATGGATTGAAAAAGCAAGCACCTATATTTCGGGCGATGACACACTCTTCCTTCATTTAAAGTGTGATACAGGTATGGGAAGAATCGGTGTGAAAACAGCTGATGAAGTGAAGAAGATTGAGAAAGTTATTTACCAGCATGCATCTCTTCATTTAGAAGGGATATTTACTCATTTTGCCACAGCGGATCAAATTGATCGAACGTATGGAGATGAGCAACTCGCGCGTTTTCAGCAGTTACTTGAACAGCTTGAAAAACGTCCACACTTTGTTCATGCTTCCAATAGTGCAGGAGCATTAACGAGGGAAGATTCTTTATTTTCTCTTATCCGGTTTGGGATCTCAATGTATGGTCTTAGTCCATCGGATGAAATAGCAGGAATTCTACCGATAAAACTTAAGCCTGCACTTTCATTTCATACAACGTTAACTCATGTGAAAAAAATTATGCCAGGTGAAAAGGTCAGTTATGGTTCTACTTATGTAGCAGATCACCAGGAATGGATCGGTACGTTGCCCTTAGGCTATGCAGATGGATGGATTCGCAAAATGCAGGGTTTTGAGGTGTTGATTGATGGAGTTAAAGTACCGATTGTTGGAAGGGTTTGTATGGACCAATGCATGATTCGTTTACCGCAGTCGTTTCCTTTAGGAACGAAGGTTACGTTGATAGGTGAACAAAAAAATAATAAAATCCTAATTGATGAAGTTGCGAGACATTTAGAAACCATTCATTATGAAGTGGCTTGTGCGATTTCAAGTCGTGTTCCACGTGTTTACTGGCAAGGAAAAGAGCTAATTTCAGTATTAAATCCATTAAAATAGTCAACACTTGGATGTAATTGTCAGAAATTTTACGGTGAAGCTTTTCACTTGGCCTATTTAGTGATATTATTTATATGGATGCAAGATGAATGAACGTAAAATCAAAGTGATTAACAATCAAATAGGGTATGCAATCGATGGTGGAGGTGTAGTTTGTGTCGGAATCCAGCACAACGTCAGAAATTTTGGTGCAATTACCAAAGCAACTATTAGTTGAGTTAGAAGCTTTTGCTGAGCAGGAAGATCTAAGCCGCAATGAGTGCATTTATCGTGCAACGAAAATGTACATTCGAGAGCGGCGGAAGAAACAAACTCAAGATGCAATGCGACGAGGATACATGGAAATGGCGAAAATTAATCTTTCTATGGCATCAGAAGCATTACAGGCCGAATACGAGGCTGAGCATACCGTGGAACGATTGGTAAGCGGAGAATAACGCTTTGATTGTTAAGCGTGGTGATGTATTTTTTGCTGATCTATCTCCGGTTGTCGGTTCTGAGCAAGGTGGAGTCCGCCCTGTTCTCATCATCCAAAACGACATTGGAAATCGGTTTAGCCCCACTGTGGTTGTCGCAGCCATAACGGCTCAAATCGAAAAGGCAAAGCTCCCCACCCATGTTGAAATCAGTTCAAAGCGCAATGGTTTTGAGCGAGATTCAGTTATTTTACTTGAACAAATCCGAACGCTTGACAAACAGCGATTAACAGATAAAATAACCCATCTCGATGATGAAATGATGGACAAGGTAGATGAGGCTCTTCAAGTCAGTCTTGGATTGGTTGACCTATAACGTGGAAACGCTCTATTAAAGAGCGTTTTTTTTATGAAAAGACCCAAGCACCTATAAAAAAAGAATAATCAAAAGAATGATTTTTAAAATTTTAGATAGCAGTGAATGGTTTGTATAAAACATGCTCTTCGCTATTAACAATGGTTTTATAGAAAAAGATGAATTCTCTTTTTCTCAACATCTTAAAATGGGACAAGGGAATGAGTTCAGTTGCGAGAGAGGTATGGCTCCGAACGTTAGGTAATCAATTTATCAATTAAAGCAAATGGATTTACTTGAACAGGTCGACGTTCAAACGTATGTGGTATCTGGTGAATTATTGAAGAGTGGATGATGAACTTAACAAACGCTCAAGCGGAGATTACTAAAAGAGAGTTAGTCTATTTAGAGGAAGACGTTTGATTGGTAGATGAGAAGCGGCAACCAGGAAGTTGGTTGCCGCTTTTTGTTTTATGGAGGTGGAGCAATAAATTTTAAAAAATAGTAGCTCTTGCTAAGCTAAGCTGACTCGCTGGAACACGGGCGAAGCCTATTGGATGTGCAGATGACTTTTTCTTGCCTTAATTACTTCAACGACTCTTTGTGTCAAATGCATCACGCAGTCCATCACCAATAAAGTTAATCGCTAGTACTGTAAAGAGAACAGCTAGACCTGGTGGGATCCACGCTTCTGGGTTATTATTTAGAACACGAATACTACGTGCTTCAGTCAACATATTTCCCCAAGTAGGTGTAGGTTGCGGGATACCAAAACCAATAAAGCTTAATCCGGACTCGATGATAATCATCGTCGCCATCATGATCGTCGCATTAACAATAATCGGACCAACCGCATTAGGTAAGAAATGCTTCCTAATCATACGGAAATCAGAGGCTCCAATGCTTCTAGCACTTAGAATATATTCTTTCTCTCGAATGGATAAGAATGTTGCTCGAAGTATTCGGCATATATTTGGCCAACTTGTTATGGCGATAACAGTTATAAAGATTCCGATCGATGTGCGGTCAAGAATTGCAACGATCGTTAAGACTATGAGTAAGAATGGGAAGATTAACATCAAATCGGTTGCACGCATGATGAGTCCATCGACCTTACCACCATAAAAACCAGCGATTGAACCTAATGTTCCACCGATTACTAGGGTAAAGAACATCGCAAAAAATCCAATGGTTAACGAGACGCGGGAACCATGGATAAGTCTTGAAAAGTTATCTCGACCCGAACCATCTGTCCCTAAAATATTTTCAGAATCTGCTTTCGCTTCCACTTTTAATAAATTACTAGCTGTTGGATCATGTGTGGCAATCACATCGGCAAATACAGCCACTAAGACCATGAAAACTAAAATGAAGACTCCTAAGACAGCCAGTTTATTCTTGAGAAAACGGCGCATAGCGAGCTTTAAAGGACTCGGGCTTTTCTCTGTTTGTAGCTCTTTTTCTTTATTTACGACGACTACCATTGATGCTCACCTCAATCATACCGAATTCTAGGATCAACGACGGCATAGAAAATATCAGCAAGTAAATTTCCGACGAGAATTGCTACAGCTAAAATTAAGTTTATAGCCATAATGACGTTGTAGTCTCGATTTTGGATCGCTGTCAAAAAGAGTGTACCTATTCCAGGATAGTTAAAGACTTGTTCTGTGATAACCGCACCACTTAACAATGTTCCAAACTCAAAACCGAGTAACGTAATAATCGGAATAAGTGCATTGCGTAACGTATGTTTGTAAAGAACCGGTCGTGGTCCAAGACCTTTCGCTTTCGCTGTACGAATAAAATCACTACCCATAACCTCAAGCATTTCTGTACGCATATAACGCATATAAATGGCTGTACTTGCTAAGCCAAGAGTTAAACCTGGTAAGATCAAATGACGAATCTTGTCCGTAAACAAAGCAATGCCTTCTAATCCTACTGATGAAACTGACCCTTGAGAAGGGAACCACCCTAGCCCAAATGAGAACACATAAATTCCTAGCAGTGCCGCAAAGAAGTTAGGAGTTGCAAGACCGAGAAAAGCAAAAGTAGAAGCACCGTAATCAACAAGTGAATAGGGCTTACGTGCTGCATATATACCTATAGGTAGAGCGACAACAATGGTCACAAATAAAGCAAATGTAGATAAGTAGATCGTATTCAAGATTCGACTGGAGATTAATTCCGATACGGAGCGACCTACATAATGGTATGACTGACCAAAGTCACCAACCACGGCTCTAGATAGCCAATTTGCATACTGAACATATACGGGGTCATTTAAACCCAGTGCTTCTCGTCGCTCTTCCAACATTTCAGGCGTTATGTTAGGATCTAAAGGTTCTCCACTAATTGCATCCCCTGGCGCAAGATAGGCCAATAAAAACACAACAATTGTTACAATAAATAACATCGGAATAAACTGTAGCAACCTTCTTGCGATGTACTTGTACATGCTAGTCCTCCTTCACAATAATCAGTCTGGTGTGTGCAACACACCAGGCTGATTAAACATGAACAATCGTTACTCAGACCAAGTCCATTTATGAGCATCATCTAAGATTTGGTGTGACTTAAATGTGATGCCTTGTAGTTTGTTGTTGTATGCATAGTTTATATTGTCAGAGAAAAGTGGAATAATAGGTAACACTTCAGTGAAGTACTGTCCCCACTCCGTATACTTGTCTTTACGGTAATCTTGATCAAATGCTAATTCTGGGTCGACTGCCTCATCAAGGAGAGCATCGAAACGCTCATCAGTGTAACGAGGGTAGTTTAATCCAGCTGTTGAATAGAAAATAGCAGACGGGTCAGGGTCAGTAGAAGCTAATGACCAACCAGCTAAGTAAAGATCTATATCTGTGTCGTTTTCTTCAATAAGTTCAAAGTGTGCAGATGCATCACGAGGGCTGTTAAGGTTCACGCTGATACCTACTGCTTCTAAGTTTTCTTTAATAATTGGAGCTACTTTCTCACGAACTTCGTTTCCTGTTGGATAATCCAGGTTAAGGGTGAACTTTTCACCATCAGGATTTTCACGGAAACCATCTCCATCAACATCTTCATACCCTGCTGCATCTAAGATTTCCTCTGCTTTGTCAGGACTGTAATCAAACTCTCCAATAGCTTCGGTATTATTAGCCCAAGAAGCACTTGGGAATGGTGCAGTTAATACTTCTCCGCTACCATGCAATAATCCAGTCACATAATCTTGACGTTTAAGAGCATAAAGGATTGCTTGGCGAAGCTCTGCATCTTGTACTTTTTCATTTGGGATCCAAGTAGTAGGATCTGTTAAGCTATTATTTGGACCGTGGTTAAATTTAAACGCCATGTATTGGTATCCAAGGTCTTGTGCTTCAATCATTGTGATATGAGACATTTGCTCAATGGACGGAACGTCAGCGGCAGGTACACCACCAGGACGATTGAGCAAGTGGATTTCTTCATTCTCAAGCATTCCAGCCATAACCGCTTCGTCAATTACACGCCATGTGACGGAGTCTAGGTTGGGCTTACCTTGCCAGTAATCATCGTGACGAGTTAATACATATTGTTCACCTTCTTGGTATTGGCTAAGTTGGAAAGGACCCGTACCGATTACTTCACCACCATCAATAGAAGCGGAGTGTGAAGGCATGTCAGCCATGTTAACATCAGCAAATACGTGTTCAGGAATAATATTGAAACTAGTATCAGCCAGCGCTTTCACGTTTGGAACTTCGAAAATAAATTTCACTGTATAGTCATCAATCTTCTCGACACCTGTAAACTCATCAGTCTTTTCGTTTACATAATCATCGTAACCGACTAATGTGTCTACAAAATTAGTTCGTATACCACCAGCTGCAACATAGCCTGGGTCTGCTAAAGCTGTGAATGTGAAGACAACATCATCTGCTGTAAACTCTTCACCATCATGCCACTTTACACCTTCGTTTAAGAAGTAAGTTAATTCTGAGTTGTCTTCGTTAAACTCCCAATCTTTTGCAAGAGAAGGGATAAACCCAAGGTTCTCATCTTGTTTAATTAGTGACTCGTGTGTGAGATCTAAAATGTTGGAATCATAAGATGAAGTATTGAAAATTGGGTTAAATTGATGATCAGGTGCAGAATACATGGCGGCAACGATATCTCCACCTTCTACAGGATCACCAGAAGTAGCTTCCTCATCATCACTACCCGCATCATCATTTGGTTCCGAATCATCACCACTTGAGCATGCAGCCAAGAACAATCCTACTGATAACAAAGCAATTAGCATGAATAAAAGACTTTTATTTTTCATCGAATCCCCCTCAATCTGTTATAATATTTCAAACACAAACTACTTTACCCTAGGTTATGTAGACATCACCTCCTAAAAGAGTGAACAACCTTACTCTGCGATTCGTTGCAATTGTTCATTTGTATAAAGATGACAAGCAACCATATTCCCATTTCCCATATCTGTTAGTTCAGGTCGATCCACCTTGCAACGCTCATGCACTTTAGGGCAACGTGTGTGGAACGCGCAACCAGTCGGTGGGTTCGAGGGGCTTGGTAGATCCCCTTTTAATTTGATTTTCTCACGTTTTTTAGTAACGTCTGTTGATGGTACTGCTGAAATTAATGCTTGTGTATATGGGTGCAATGGTTCTTTATAAATGGCATCTTTTTGAGCAATTTCTGCGATTCTTCCTAAGTACATAACGGCAACACGATCACTAATATGTCTGACAACACTTAGATCATGTGCAATAAACAAGTACGTTAAATTAAATTCATCCTGCAACTCTTCCATTAAATTAAGAACTTGAGATTGAATGGATACATCTAATGCAGAAACCGGTTCGTCTCCAATAATAAACGTTGGTTTTGTTGATAGTGCTCTTGCAATCGCAATTCGCTGCCTTTGTCCACCTGAGAACTCATGAGGATACTTTAATCTCGCATCAGTGTTCAGTCCTACTTTATTAAGAAGCTCAATGACTTGTCCTTGTCGTTCCTTCGGCTTTAATGTGTTCTGAACGATCATTGGTTCCTCGATCAGCTCTCCGACACTCATACGAGGATTTAGTGATGCATATGGATCCTGAAACACCATTTGCATTTCTTTTCTAAGTGGTCTTAATTTCCTATTCGGTAGATTCGTAATGTCTTGTCCGTCAAAATAGACTTGACCCTCCGTTGGATCTAATAATCGAATGAGCATGCGACCCAATGTTGATTTGCCAGATCCTGATTCTCCAACAACTCCGAGAGTTTCACCTTTGTAAATATCAAATGAAATATCATCAACTGCTTTTACATGACCTACAGTACGTTGAATGACTCCACCTTTAATAGGAAAGTATTTTTTAAGATTTTTCACTTCTAGTAGTTTTTTAGTTTGCATAGTCAATAGCTGATACTCCCTTTCCATCAAACAATTCACATCGTACCTTATGCGCCTGTCCGACATCGTTAATTTTTGGGACATTGACCGTACATTGGTCCATCACGTGCTTACAGCGGGGAGCAAATCGACAGCCCTCTGGAAAATCATAAGCAGGTGGCACCATGCCAGGTATGGATTCGAGTTTCTTATTTTCACCCTCAAGTGTTGGCATACTTCCCAATAAACCAACTGTGTACGGGTGTTTAGGGTCAGTGAACAACTCGTATACTGGAGCTTCTTCGACAATTTGACCTGCATACATGACGATCACGCGATCAGCAACTTCAGCAACCACACCAAGATCATGTGTGATCATTAAAATCGATGAGTCAACTTTTGTTTTTAAATCAATCATCAAATCAAGAATCTGTTGTTGAATGGTTACATCGAGTGCGGTTGTTGGTTCATCTGCAATCAGGAGCCTAGGACCACAGGATATCGCCATGGCAATCATGACACGTTGTCTCATTCCTCCAGATAATTGATGGGGATATTCATGAATTATCTCTTCCGCACGAGGAAAACCTACTAATTTAAGAATATCGATTGCCTTTTTGTAGGCTGCTTTTTTCTTCATTTTCTTGTGCTTCATTAAAGGTTCAGCTACTTGATTCCCAACTGTAAAAACCGGATTCAATGACGTCATAGGCTCTTGAAAAATCATACCTATTTCATTGCCACGTACCTTTACCATTTCTCTTTCTGAAAGGTCTAATAAATTCTTCCCATCTAAGCTGATTTCACCTGCGACGATCTCACCAGGAGGCGAAGGAATTAATTGCATGATGGACAGGGAAGTGATACTTTTTCCACTTCCTGATTCTCCTACTAAGGCGAGCGTTTCGCCTCGATGTATCGAAAAGTCTATGCCATCAACTGCTTTAGCCACTTTTCCTTGATCTAGCTTAAAATGTGTTTTTAAATTGCGAACATCTAACAACGGCTTGATATTTCCCATTTTATTACACCTCACCTTATAAAGGGTATGAATACAAAAAATACTAAGTTTTCTGTAAATGTGAGATTACTAACGTCATTATATGTCAATTTTTTAAAAAACACAATATTCATTTTTTTTAAAATATTCATCTGTATTCGCGAGGGTGGATTTGAATATATTTCACGAAATTTTGATGGGTGTGAGGTTAAGGTCTGCCATAAAGAAGGTGTCACAGTTTTTATGACGAATTTTATAGAGGAAGAGTAAGTGGAGGGAGATGCGAAAACTGTCTCAACCTAATCAATCCAGCAAAGACGAAGTATTAAAGTGGATTAAAGCGTATCAAGAAACACAAGATGACGCTGCACAGAGTAACCTTGTAGTTCATTATCGCAATTTAGTAGAATCCATTGCCAGAAAGTATTCGAAAGGAAAATACTACCATGAAGATATTTCTCAAGTAGGTATGATTGGTCTTTTAGGAGCCATTCGTCGTTACGACGATACTTTCGGTAAAAGCTTCGAAGCTTTTGCTATTCCAACGATTATTGGTGAGATCAAACGATTTTTACGAGATAAAACATGGAGTATTCATGTACCGAGACATATCAAAGAATTGGGCCCTAAAATTAAAGCCACCGTGGAACGACTGACGATTGATTTGCAGCGACCACCGAAAGTAAGCGAAATTGCTGCGTATCTAGAAGTTTCTGAAGAAGAAATTCTAGAAGCGATGGAAATGGGAAGAAGTTATCAAACTTTATCTGTTGATTATTCCATTGAAGCAGGCTCTGACGGAAGTACAGTAACGTTGCTTGACATGGTCGGCAGTATGGACGACAACTATGAAAAAACAGACCAGCGATTAGTACTTAATAAAGTTCTTCATGTACTATCCGAGCGAGAGAAACAAATCATTCAATATACATACTTAGAGAACCTTAGTCAAAAAGAGGCCGGAGAACAGTTGGGGATTTCTCAGATGCATGTATCTCGTTTACGGTACCGTGCAATCAAAAAGCTTCGGGATACCATAAAGCAAGAAAACGAACAACATGAGAGATTGGATTGATAGATTCCATGTTGCTGAGTGAGCCGCTTTCACTTTTCTTTATGTCTAGCGCAAGTGGCTAGTCCCTCGAGGTCAAGCCATGCAAGTGCCAAACCGCAAGCGCGTTTTATGCTTGTCGGGGCTGAACGAGCCACTTTCGCTTTTCTTATATGGTACAATGACAAAATAAATAATGTGAGAGGCTGTGAAAAATTTCGATGTCAAACGATATAAATAAACAACTCCTTGCACAACTTGCAAAAGAAATTTCGATCAATCAGCAACAAGTTGAACAAGTGATTCAGCTGTTTAATGAAGGAAATACAGTGCCATTTATCGCACGTTATCGAAAGGAAATGACAGGCGCGTTAGATGAGGTTCAAATCAAAGAAATTGCTGATCGTTGGCAGTATCTTCAAAATCTTGAAGAACGCAAACAAGAAGTTATACGTTTAATTGATGAACAAGGGAAATTGACAGAAGAGTTATCGGCCGCCATTAGCAAGTCTACAAAACTACAAGTAATCGAAGACCTATACCGACCATACAAACAAAAGAGAAGGACGAGAGCGACAGTCGCGAAAGAAAAAGGACTAGAGCCATTAGCGCATTGGATGCTAACGTTCCCGAAAAATGGATCCATTCAAGAGCAAGCTCAAGCGTATTTATCTGAAGAAAAGCAAGTATCTTCTATAGAAGAAGCGATTGCAGGAGCGCAAGATATTATCGCAGAAATGATTGCAGACGATGCTGGTTATAGAGAGTACATACGGAAAGAAACATTTCGACATGCAAAAATTAAGTCGCAAGTAAAAGATCAAGAAAAAGATGAAAAAGGCATTTTTGAAATGTATTACGAATACGAAGAACCTGTTAATAAAATTGTTCCTCACCGTGTATTGGCTTTGAACCGCGGTGAAAAAGAAGGAATTCTACGAGTGGCAATCCAGCCAAATAGTGATCGACTAGTAAATGAACTTGCTCGTAGAATGATAAAATATCAGAATTCTATTACGGCAGATAAAGTACGAGAAGCAATTGAGGACGGTTATAAAAGGCTGATTCAACCATCGATTGAGCGTGAAATAAGAAATGAATTAACCGATAAAGGTGAAAATCAAGCCATTCATATTTTCTCTGAAAACTTGAGAAATCTTTTACTCCAGTCTCCTTTAAAAGGAAAACGCGTTCTAGGAGTCGATCCGGCCTATCGAACTGGATGTAAGTTGGCGGTTGCAGACGAAACGGGAAAAATGCTCAAAATAGCTGTTATTTACCCCCATACATCATCGAAACCTGAACAGGCGGCTGCTACGTTTAAAAAGATATTGCTAGACTATGATATCGAACTCGTAGCTATTGGTAATGGGACAGCTTCAAGAGAAACAGAATTATTTGTTGCACAGCAGCTTAAAGAAACGGACCGTGATATTTACTATTTAATTGTAAATGAAGCAGGTGCAAGTGTTTACTCTGCATCAGAGATCGCAAGAGAAGAGTTTCCTGATCTACAAGTGGAAGAACGAAGCGCAGTTTCTATTGCTAGACGCCTTCAAGATCCACTGGCTGAACTTGTGAAAATAGACCCGAAATCAGTAGGAGTGGGCCAATATCAGCACGATGTTTCGCAAAAGAAGCTTAACGAATCTTTAAGCTTCGTTGTTGAAACAGCGGTAAACCAAGTAGGAGTAAATGTGAATACAGCTTCTTCTGCCTTGTTACAATACGTAGCTGGTCTGTCAAAAACAGTTGCACAAAATATCGTTAAACAACGAGATGAAGAAGGTAAATTTAGCGATCGTTCACAATTGAAAAAAATCCCACGCCTTGGTGCTAAAACATATGAACAATGTATTGGCTTTTTACGTATTCCTGATGGGAAAAACGCGCTTGACCGCACAGCTATTCACCCTGAGAAATATGCTTATGTAAAAGAAATGCTCAAGGTGCTTGGGGCGAAGCAGACGGATATTGGAAGTGATTCATTAAAGGAAAAAATTATAGAAAAAAACCCAGAACAATGGGCTGACGAACTGGGAATTGGCATCCACACAATGAAAGATATCATTGAAGCTTTAATCCGACCGGGGCGTGATCCCCGTGAAGAGTTGAGTAAACCGTTGCTTAAACAGGACGTTTTAAAAATGGAAGACCTTCAAAAGGGAATGGAGCTTCAAGGTACGGTTCGAAATGTTGTCGATTTCGGTGCGTTTGTTGATATTGGAGTTAAACAAGATGGCCTTGTTCATATTTCAAAAATCAAGAAAGGATTTGTAAAACACCCACTTGATATCGTTGCTGTTGGAGACGTCGTCACAGTTTGGGTTGAGCAAGTCGATGCAAATAAAGGAAGAATTTCTTTAACAATGCTTTTACCAGAACAACAGTAACAAGATAAGGAGAAATTGCATGTTTTATACTATAATTACGGTCGCTACCGTTTTGGCAACTCTAGCAATCACATTTAACTATATTGCTCACCTTGGTACAATTGTTAAAATTGGCAAAGAGGGAGAGCAAGAAGGGATGACCATCCAAGCTGCGATGACACGATTCTTTTTTGCTACAGTAATCATTGAGCTTGTACCTATCTCAGTCATCATCATTACGTATGTAACACTCAATCGTCCAGATATTGGAGTACCTACTATTCCTCTCGTTATTATTTTTACAGCTATGATATTTGGTATCATCCAAGTGGCTACGAAAATGAAACAAGACGTACCACCAGAAATTAAAAATCAAATTCGCTCGTTTTCATTGCTAACCATGCAACTTATTACATCTGTACCTATCATCGCGATCATCTTTTTGTTCATTTGATAGGTGGTTAAAATTAATTTCTAAGAAGAGTTAGGAGAAACCTAAGTGGATGATCTTTCAATTCAACAACTCGTTGAATCAATATCATTGAACTCTTTTGGCAAACCATTTCGTCACAAAGCATCGTTTAATTCGCGCCTAAAAACGACAGGCGGACGCTTTATGCTTGCGTCACATAATATTGAGCTCAATTTTAAATATTTACATGAGCACGGACTTGAAGAACTAAAGGGGATCATTAAGCATGAACTCTGCCATTATCACCTATACGTTGAAGGGAAAGGTTACAAACATCGTGACCGCGATTTTAAAGAGCTTATTACACAAGTGTCAGCTCCTCGGTACTGTACCCCTTTACCTTCAGAACGTAAGCAGAATCGCAGAGTGAAAAAGAGACAAATATATCAATGTACACAATGCCAACAGCGTTATGTCCGCAAAATAAAAATTAACCTTTCACGATACTCATGCGGAATTTGTAAAGGAAAGCTGAAGTATATTGGTGAACTTGCCCCTGTGTAAGAATCATTCATGAATTTCATGTTACTACCCCAATTAATTAACACATGTCAAAAAGGGTCACACCGAGTTGTTTTGGTGTGACCCTTTTAGTGTATTCACGAATTATCCACCTGATTTTGCATGAGGAATCATGTTCGTATGCGTATGTAGAAACATGTGTTTCAAAGAAAAGATAATTTGTCATCAGGACCAAATAAAATTGGCGGAAATATTGAAATGAAATAAGTTCATGAATTTATGTATAGGTAGTACAACGTCAACAAATTGATACTTGGGCTAAGGGGGCGAGAGATGTCCGATAACCATTTGATTTATAAATGGAAGGAAGGAGTAGGAGCGGTGACATAAATCGACTCTATTTGCTTTGACAATAGCTTCTGGATATGATAAATTACATTCACTGCCTTAATCAAAAGAGAGGTGCAAAGTTTTTTAAAATTTGTTATTGACTTTTGGTTGAAGGATTTGTTATGATATTTATCGTCGGAAAGATGATAAACGACGTTAGAAATTGATTGATACATAACTTTTTATGTTATCTTTATTTATTCTATATGTTATTGTTCCACAGTAGCTCAGTGGTAGAGCTATCGGCTGTTAACCGATCGGTCGTAGGTTCGAGTCCTACCTGTGGAGCCATTTTTATGGGGAAGTACTCAAGTGGCTGAAGAGGCGCCCCTGCTAAGGGTGTAGGTCGTGTAAGCGGCGCGAGGGTTCAAATCCCTCCTTCTCCGCCAGGATATTTGGCCCGTTGGTCAAGCGGTTAAGACACCGCCCTTTCACGGCGGTAACACGGGTTCGAATCCCGTACGGGTCACCATTTTATTTACAGTATACATATTTTTAATAAGGTCCCGTGGTGTAGCGGTTAACATGCCTGCCTGTCACGCAGGAGATCGCCGGTTCGATCCCGGTCGGGACCGCCATTTTTTATTGGGCTATAGCCAAGCGGTAAGGCAACGGATTTTGATTCCGTCATGCGTTGGT
>NZ_JBFMIA010000168.1:0-269 GCF_040801915.1 Jeotgalibacillus marinus
CCCTCCTCCTCCTCTTTCTTCTTCTTTCTTTCCCCCCTCTTTCCTTTTCCCCTCTTCTCCCCCCCTTTTTCCTCCCTCTCTCCCTCCCTCTCCTTTTTCCCCTTTTCTCCCTTCTCTTCCCCCCCTCCTTTCCTTCTTTTCCCCCCCCCCTTTCCCCCTCCCTTCCCCTTCTTCCCCCTTTTCCCTTTTCTTTCTCCTCCCCTCCCTCCCCCTTCCCCCTCTCCCCCCTTCCTCTCTTTCTTCTTCCCCCTTTCCCCTCCTTTTCCCCT
>NZ_JBFMIA010000169.1:0-269 GCF_040801915.1 Jeotgalibacillus marinus
GGGGGGGGGGGGAGGGGAGGGAAGGGAAGAAGGGGGGGGAAAAAGGAGAAAAAAGGGGGAGAAAGAAGGAGAGAGGAAGGAGAAGGAGGAGGAAAAGGAGAAAGGGAAAAGGGGGGAAGAAAGGGAGAAGGGAAGGAGGGGGAGGGAGGAGAGAAGGGAGAGGAGGAAGGGGGAGGAAAAAGGGGGAAAGAGGAAAGGAAGAGGGGGAGGGAGGGGGGGAGGGAGGAGGGAGAAAGGGAAGAGTGCGAAAGCAGATACAGAAGTGGATT
>NZ_JBFMIA010000170.1:0-268 GCF_040801915.1 Jeotgalibacillus marinus
CAGTCCAGTCGCCGTCTTCAAGATAGGTAATGGAATCGGTCAAGGGCGCGAGCGCAATCGCGTCCGATCCTAGATACATTTCGCCATTACCATGCCCAATCGCAAGCGGTGATCCCTTGCGCGCACCGATCAGAAGATCGTCGTGGCCTTTGAACAGGAATACCAGCGCGAAGGCTCCGTGCAGCCGCGGCAGCGATGCCTGTACCGCTTGCTGTGGCGAGTAGCCATTCATGAGATAAGATTCAACGAGATGCGCTACCACCTCGGT
>NZ_JBFMIA010000171.1:0-268 GCF_040801915.1 Jeotgalibacillus marinus
TTCCCGGTAAAAATGTTCCCAGTCTTGACGGTTTATCTGGCGGAGAAAAGGCTCTTATTGCTCTGGCTATCTATTTTGCCATTATGCGTGTTAATGCGCCTCCGTTCTGCTTCCTTGATGAAGTTGATACTGCACTTGATGACATTAACGTTGATAGATTTGCAGACTATATGAGCAAATCCGACTTTTCTACCCAGTTTATTTGCATTACTCACCGCAGAGGAACAATGGAGGCCGCTGATATGCTTTATGGTGTAACAATGCAAGA
>NZ_JBFMIA010000172.1:0-268 GCF_040801915.1 Jeotgalibacillus marinus
TCTTAACCCGACCAAGAAGCGTGACCATTTGTCTCCCTCTTAACGAGGACGCAAGGCTTTGACTCTTCCGCTAACAAAGAACTCGTCTTTCACTCGCGCCGCCATGTGCTCTGGGCCGCGTAAGCCGTCGACCCCGCCGCCGAATACCACCACCACGGCGACGGCGAAGGACTCGGCGGTCATGGCCTCTGTACTTCTGGAGCTGGCGGCGGCTGATGATGATGTGGAGTTCAGGCGGGCTGTGGAGGAGGACAAGGTTTCTTTGGAC
>NZ_JBFMIA010000173.1:0-268 GCF_040801915.1 Jeotgalibacillus marinus
GAAAAAGAAAAAAGGGGGAGGAGAGGAGGAGGGGGGAGGAGAGAAGGAAGGAGAAAGGAAGGGGGGGAAGGAGAAAGGGGAAGGGGGGGGGGAGGGAGGGGGGGGGGGGGGAGAAGGGAAAGAGAGGGAGGGGGGAAAAAAAAGGAAGGAGGGAAAAAGAGAAGGGGAGGGGGGAGGAAAGAAAGAAAGGGAGGGGAAAAAGAAAAAAAGAAAAAAAAAAAAGAAAGGAGGAAAGAGGGAAAAGAAAAAAAGGAAAGGGAGCGGAGGG
>NZ_JBFMIA010000022.1:0-37052 GCF_040801915.1 Jeotgalibacillus marinus
CCTAACACATGGTGTGTGGGGCCAAACTAATCTGTACTAATAATATTTACGTTAATAACTATTAAGAGCCAAATTTGGCTCTTTTTTTTTGGAAATTTCAGTCCATAAAACGATCGTTTTGCAGACTTTTTAAAATGAATACGAAAACCGATCAAAAAGTCCACTTCACCTGCTTAGTATAGGCTTTTTTATTAGCATAGGGTTTGTCGTGTTGATCTTTTGTAGTTATAGGATTAAGAGACACGTTGAGAACTTAACGAAATGATATCCTTTTTATTGGAATTGGATATTGCATCACTTGCTCTATCCAGTTAGGCTTCACAAAAAAACTTGTGGACTTTTAAACATCAGTTATTATTACGATCCTCTTGTTGCACTTTTAATCATATGCAAAGGAACAGTTTCTCCATAAAAAATACCGTTCTATGCACTGGTTGATACTGCACCAAATGGACTCCTTGATCTGCTTTATTATTCATTCGAAAAAGTAGATCGGATACTTATATTCTTCTTAAACTACCCATCTATACATCCTAAAAACCCTGGGAGCTTCGGCCACTAAATAACGCTTTCATCGTTGAACCCGCAAAAGCAAAAAACTTTCTCATCTTCATTAAAGAGTTAAGAAAGTTTTTTGTTAATGCTTATTTTTATTGAGATATTGCAGTGTTTTCCGTTGATTTCGTTTGTGCAGCATCCATTAAGAGAAAAATTGCGGAAAGAATATGCATGACCATTCCAACAAATGGGATGACAGCTACAACAGAAGTAACAATGCCTAATATACTTCCGTGCTTATTTGTATCTTCTCGGACGCTGAAAATTAATGTAGCGATATGCAAAAGTGCCATTATACCAAGTGGAATCCATGCTAATCCGATAACAATAGTAGCTCCCAACAAAGGGATACCTAGGAGACCTTCAAGACCTCCTGACACCCATTTTAAAATAGTTGATACTTTCATAATCTAACCCTCCTTTCCATAGATTAATATTTTTTCAAATACTATTATACAAAAATAAACACTCGCAAGGTGGTATGTCAACACCTTATAGCGCGTGCAACCTCAACCGTTAATAAAAATGTCTAACTCATACCCTCCTCTATTTTTAATAATATTCCTTTACCCATTGTTGACATTCAATTACATTCAGTTCTATTCCCCATTTCAATATCTTAAATTTATCAAAATATTAAAATTTTGATATAATCATAAACAGTGATTTCCTTAGGAGGCGATTGTTAGTGAAAAAGCTAGCCGTATTTTGTGGATCTAGTAATGGAGCGTCTGATGTCTATTTAGAAGGCGCTAAAAAACTTGGTAAAGAACTCGTTAAACGCGATATTGCACTTGTATATGGTGGAGCAAGTGTAGGAATTATGGGTGCAGTTGCAAATTCCGTTTTAGAAAACGGAGGACAAGTAATCGGCATTATGCCAAGTTTTCTAGAAAAAAGAGAATTATTCCACAAGAATTTGACAGAGCTGATTATTGTGGATTCTATGCATGAGAGGAAAGCTAAAATGGCAGAGCTAGTAGATGGATTTATCGCTTTACCAGGTGGTCCAGGAACGTTAGAAGAGTTCTTTGAAATTTTCACGTGGGCTCAGTTAGGGCTTCACCAAAAACCTTGTGGGCTTTTAAACATCAATCATTATTACGACCCTCTTATTGAACTTTTTAATCATATGTCAAAGGAACAGTTTCTACATGAAAAATACCGTTCTATGGCACTTGTTGATACAGAACCTAATGGACTCCTTGACCAATTTAATACATATGAATCACCAACCGTAAAAACGTATTAGAATTGATAAATAAAAATAAGAGGGTGTTCCTGTAAAAGGAATCCCTCTTATTTTTTCGGTTTAACCTTCTTCAGACCTTAGAACTTGCTTTTTTCGCTTTCTTTTTCGTATAGAAATAACTAACAGCAAACCGTATGACAGACGCTACGACTGCAAGTAGTACTCCTAATAACATAAAGTAATGAGGTGGCCACTCGGGCATTTGTACCCTCCTCCTTCCTGTAAGCTCTAAATTTCCGAATTAAAAAGCACTTTATCAGTGCTTTTTAATCAAGTTATTTTTTTGAGAAAATATGCGCTAGAACCATAAAAAGGATAATTAAAATAAAGGCTGTTAAAGCTAGAAATGGAATCGTAACAATACCGAACCAGTTAATATATTGTGCATTACAAGGAACTCCACTCAAACATGGCTTAACTCCTCCGAAATCAGGAATTTTTTGTTCCAAATAGTGCATAAATGAAATCGCTCCACCAATGATCGCAAGAGGGAAAACAAACCTTTTGACTGATAAATCATTTTGAAAAGCTCCGACTCCTAGAATGACTGTTAAAGGATACATAAAAATACGTTGATACCAACAAAGTTCGCAAGGAACAAACCCTTGAATTTCGCTAAAATAAAGACTTCCTAAAGTAGCAAACATAGAAATCAACCATGCTAAAAAAAGAAAAAGCTGACTTGTCGATTTAGTTGATTCCATGATTATTCATCCTCTAATGCTTCATCAATCAATGCTTTTATCGCATCATAATCAAATGGATCTTCTAGCATTGTACCATTGACCATAATACTTGGCGTCAATGCGACTTCGAACTTCTCAACAAGTGCCATATCTGTATTGAGTTCTTCCATCATTGTTTCTTCTTGTAGTTCACTCTCTAGTTGTTGTAAATCCATGTTCGTTGTCGCTTCTGCTACTTCCAACATCTTCTCAACAGTCACCCAAGCACCATCATGACTTACACTTGGTTGTTCATCAAACACTTTTTTATGAAATGCCCAGTATGAATCTGGATCAGCTTTGAACACTGACTCGGCAGCTAACGATGCTAGAATAGATTCTTCTCCATGAAAGAGAACATTGATATAGGAGAATGAAGCTTTGTCATTATCAATATAATCCTCTACTAGTTGAGGGTATACTTCCTCTCCCCATCGTTTACACGCAGGACATTTAAAGTCTCCAAATTCTACAACTTGAACAGGCGCATCTACATTTCCCATCGTGGGTTGCCCTTCAATGGATGGTTGATCACTGTGTACTGTGTCTTTATTAGCATTATTGTTGTTAATGACAACAAAAGCAGTCACTGCGGCAAATACAAGTAACGTTACGAGTATCGCTATTTTTATATTTTTGTTTTGCATCTTCACACCTCACATTTTTATAATGATCGATTATCAATAAAATTGCGAAATAAAATCATTCGTTTCATCTATTCTCCCCTTTATATCTTTCTATAATAAGTTCTATTTAATCGTAGCATCTTCGTTCGCCGCATTTTCATTAATTTTCAACAGTTTTGTAAACAGTCTTGGCATTCAAAAAAGTGCAAATGAAAAACCAAGTGAATGAACACTTGGTTGAACTAGTGACATGAATCTTTTTAAATGTGTAACTACTTATCAAGAATCTAATACTCGGCACCAAATTAGGAATCTTGCCGCTTGGTCGAAAAAATTAAGGAGCTATATATTAACATTTTTAAATCGAATGATGGTGGTCCATCTAAAAAATAATATGGAGGGCATTATTAAGGTTTCCTAACAATCGTCTGGGAGAATTAATGATGTACATGTTGTATCAAAATCATACGGGATACTTTGTCCGTCTGGATAGGGTGAAGGCGGGATTACAGCCATTAAGTTATCTTCATAAGGAATATCTATCGGTTTACCTTGTGAATTTACTTCTTGCCTAAATTGATTTATTGCCACTTGGGCGACTTGTCTTCCTAAGCTTAGTCCCTCCTTATTATCTATTGGAAAATGAACAAGGGCATACAAACGTGAAAGCGCTGCTTGTTCAGCTAATTCATCTAAACGGCTTGCTTCCCCGGGAAAAAAGTATTTCAACACTTCTGCCACACATCCAGCAATCGCTGAATGTCCTGCTGGATAGGTTGGATGTCTAGGGGTACACAAGACCGTTGCTAATTCTTGATCATACTGATCCGGTCTTGCAACGAGCCAAAGGAATTTATAATACCACGTCACAACAAATGCATCATTTATTGCACTTTGGACAGCACCTAAAATTCTAGCTGCTCTAGGTGCAGTGACACCATATGTGTCAATGAGACGATCGATAATTGGTGTCCATTGTTTGGTTGCAACACCTGCCCCCCAATAACGGGCAATCGTTTTTTGATATGGAGCCATATTATCTCTGGTTTCTAATACGTACTCAAGTTGTTTATCGAAATCAATATAATTTGGATTGAGAATAGTAAAGTAAATGGGTTCTCCTTCAGGTTTAGTAAAAAACAGACTGCGACAGCGTTTTAAGTAATATGTTGTCCATGAACCCGCCAACGGTTCTTCTGGGTTTGTAGGAGGTGTTTTTTCCCCAGCATAAGGAATCTCATTCCACTTTAAATAATCACAATTACATATACACGGTGTTTGTTTGCAATAACAATCAACTAACTTCTTTTTTTGGTGATCGCACTCACCCTCCCATGGTACTTCTCCAGTATACATTTTTAACCATTTTCCAAATTCCACTCCTAACACCTCTTTTACGTATTATTTTTGTGTAGGCAAATAAAATCACAAGGTGTTTGTAGCCAAATTTAACCTATAATTGTGCCCCACCAGTAACCTATTCATCTAGGGCTAGTCCTTATTACTAAAGATTTAGCTAAGTAGTGGACTTCCTTGGCCTATCACAAAATAATAAAGCCCCACTCCGAAGAGCAGGGTTAGGGATTGTCAATTGGGTTGGATGATAAAAATATGTACTCCCCACATGGGAGAAATCTCACTTACTATTCAAGAAGAGACAGGCAATTGGACAATTTGTGTCCATTTACACAAATTACTTGACGCTACCATTTCACTTTCCTTAAAATGATATCATATCAATATTATTCCAAAAATTGAATAATTTTAGTGGCTGTGTTTTGGTAGGAGTCTTCCTATCCGGTTAACCAATAAAGTTAAGTACTTGAGGAGGAATCGTCATGAAAAAACATTCTGTACCGGTTACTTTTCACTTTAATGGGAGGCAGCTACTTTATTTTACGATTAGCTAACATTAATAACTTGATCGTTATCATTTTAACGTTATCGATGATGATCCTTGGGCCGTTAATTATTTACTTGTTGTTGATTCGTCCGAAGTCTATGCCAAAATTATTGACATATGGTTCATTTATTTTATGTTTGGGAGCTTCTTATTTGATTATCCCTTCTTCTCAAAAAGGTTTTTTTAATCAGATTTTAGTTTTGCTCTTACCCGTTGTGGAAGTAAGTATCATTATTTTCGTTGTGTATAGTATCGTTAAAAGTATCATTCGTTACAAGCGAAGCAATACAAATAAGCGCCATGATTTTCTTGAAGTAGCACGAATATCACTTGAACCAAAGCTAGGAAAAGGTTTCGTTTTGGAAGCAGTCCTAACAGAACTCAGCGTTTATTATTATTCAGTACTGGTGTGGTTCAAAAAACCATTTGTAGAAGTACAAGGAACCTATTCTTATCATAAAACTTCACAAATTAAAACGTTTGTAATCTTACTTTTAATCCTGCTCGTAGTCGAAGGTGCGCTTTTTCATTATCTTATTCAAAAATGGAGCGACATTTTTGCGTGGATTTTTACGATACTAACTATTTATGCTCTATTTTACATCCTCGGACTATATAATTCCGTGAAATATTTGCCTCATGCGAGCACCAAGGATAAGCTCACTATTCGTCTTGGCTATCAAAGTAGTATTGAAGTAAATATTAACAATATCGAAACCATAAACAAGGCTAAAGAACGAGAATTGGGCGTTAAAATACCTAAAGGTACCTATCTTTCATTGTTATGGATTGATTCTCCACAGTATGAACTTTCTTTAAAGGAACCAGCTTTAATGAAAGGCACTTACGGTTAAAAAAAATATGTTAATTTTGTTGTCTTCAGAGCTGACGAACCAAACAAGATGATTGAGGCTATAAACTCGATGCGAGCTGGTCATCTCTCTAAAGAAAAACTGGTTGAATAATGGACACTAAAAGAAGCTACATCCAATCAGTTTCATCTAGGACGTTTGGCATGAAGTGCGGATAAGTGCTGAGCAGGCTTCGATAACGATGCCGCATCCGAGGATACCCGCCGCCCAGACTTCGATATTGGCACCACAGCCGCGGATAAAACAATCTGCAGACGATTTTATTTTTTTGTGATCTCGGTAATTGTACTTATGATTGCTTTAATCAATATTTTTAAACTATTTTGCCTCTAACTAGTTAAAAAGATCTTCCCTTTATTAAGGAACTCTCCCTTCTTAACCGCTTCCTGCACATCAAAGAGATGATAAGCAGCTCCCATCTGAGAAAGATGTAATTTGCTATCTTGAATAAGTTCAATCAAATCATGAAAGGTTTCTTGCCATGTTTGTAAAGTAGTTTGTTTATTCCAATGCCGGAGATGAAACAACCTCATGTGAATATTAGTCCTTTTTACGATTTCTGTCCCATTTATAGGAATCCCAGAAAGAAGACCCATCATTAACAAGGTTCCATTTGGGCGAATACAAAAAGCTAACTTTGTGCCTTCTAGTCCACCAATGGAATCAATCGCAGCTGTGGCTCCTTGGCCTTCGGTTAATTCCAGTACCGTATCGATCAAGGAGTCTTGTGATGTATTAATCACGTGAGAAGCACCTAGATTAAGTAGATCATCTGTATATAAACCGTTCCTCGTGACAGCAATTAAACGGAAACCAATAATCTTTGAAAGTTGAGCGAAAATACGACCAACAGACGAGCCACCAGCATTGATAAGTAGCACGTCGTCTGAAGTCAATTGTAATTGTTGCGTACAGATGACCCAAGCCGTGATTGGATTGATATACAATTGTGCAGCTATAAAGTCATCCATAAAAGAAGGAATAGGAACTGCGTATTGTTCAGGTATTTTAACAAAGTCTTGCCATGTTCCTTCCCCTCGCAAAGGAAGAACTCGTTTACCTAGCAGTTCTTGAGAAACTGAAGGACCTACTTCCTCCACCACACCTACTCCTTCATATCCTGGAATAGCTGGTAGTGAAATGCGATGAGAATACGCCCCACGTATCGGGATTATGTCAGATGGATTGATAGGACGGGTGATCATACGGACGAGCAGTTCCCCGCTAACAGGATCAGTGACCTTATTATTCTCCGACTTTAATACGTCTTGTGGTCTACCAAATTCGTAGTATTTAATACACTTTCCTTTCATAACCATTATGCTCCCTCAATTTTTTTTTCTTTCTATCTCACATTTTTCAAATGATCCATCATAGCCATTTAACAGCTTCTTGTCTACAGCCTTAATTTCAAATTCAACTTTTATCATTTCTCTGTCACCTTTCATTTTACCTCTCACAGCTATAAATAATTTTATATCTTTTCATAGTCACAGTTAAGAAAGAAGACTAAGCGTCTTATCATTCCAATGAAATTATTTAAAACACAGAGTAAACAGGCATGTCAAAGGCTAAACTGTACAAGGAGTTGAAGAATCGTGGGGTTGCAGGGAAAGATGAATTGTGGATTACCTCTTGTGAATTTAATATTACTTCATGTGAATAGTTGATGCTTGTAGGACATAACAAAGACGGTGTTTGTTCAATGCAAGAGAGTTCAGTTTCACAAGTCTATCAACTCTTTAAATTCCTTTTGCTATCTCTTCAGTCAGACAGTTACCGTTGACAGACACCATATAAGTCTCTCATAGTACTTTTAAAGAGCTTCCCCTTGTTCTTTGCCTTTAGGCGCTGTAATCGTTATATAAACAAAAAAGAGCAAACCCCAAAGGATTTACTCTTTTTTGTGCAAATTATGAAAAAACGATTCAATACGCCTGCTGAACGTGTAGACTCTAAAGTTGTAAATTGTCAAAATCCTGACGCTACCCCATTTATCCTACAGGATCACTTCTACTCCCTTTTTCTATAAGAAATAACAATATTAACGATTGAAAAAAGAACGATAGCAATGAAAATATATAGAGTTTCAGACATTACTAGGTTTATTTCATCCGCCGCATATCCTAACACAATAAGATCTAACATAGAGACCACCATAAAAATAAATGAAATGATCACAACAGTAACCCAATTGATTAGCTTAAAATACTTACTGAAAAAAGTGACGATTAAAAACAAAACAACCGAAATGGTTAAAAAGTCGTTTGAAACTGCCACTTCTATATTGAGTAGCGTGGAAGCCATGCATATATATGTTGAAAAAAGGACAGCACCATCGACAGGTGAAATCTAGCCAAAATGAAGTTGAATTCATACATCCAAGATTTGAAATCGCAGCATAAATGATCAGTAGAGTGAAATAGTAGCTCTATGTCTCTATCAAAAAATAACGAGAGTATCTGAGGGAATAAATTATACATATATTCAGAAAAAATAAGTTAAATGGGTAGTTTAATAGGGTGTTATATAAGAATTAAATTGTCAGTGAATGACTACTACTCTAAAAAAGGGGTGTGATCAGAATGAGAAATCAAAATTTGCTCAAGTAATAGTTATTAGTAAGATCATTTTCACATCAAAACCTTGCTAGATTAATAAGGTACTGGTTGATCCAATGATGTCAGTTGGTCGTATGGTACTGGTTGGTCATAAGAGGTCGGTTGGTCGTATGGTACTGGTTGGTCATAAGAGGTCGGTTGGTCGTATGGTACTGGTTGGTCATAAGAGGTCAGTTGGTCGTATGGTACTGGTTGATCCAATGATGTCAGTTGGTCGTATGGTACTGGTTGGTCATAAGAGGTCGGTTGGTCGTATGGTACTGGTTGGTCATAAGAGGTCGGTTGGTCGTATGGTACTGGTTGGTCATAAGAGGTCGGTTGGTCGTATGGTACTGGTTGGTCATAAGAGGTCGGTTGGTCGTATGGTACTGGTTGATCATAAGAGGTCGGTTGGTCGTATGGTACTGGTTGGTCATAAGAGGTCGGTTGGTCGTATGGTACTGGTTGATCATAAGAGGTCGGTTGGTCGTATGGTACTGGTTGATCCATTGGATTTACTTGTTCGACTGAAGGATTTTCATTGATTGATAATTCCTCAGCTCCAGCAGAATACGTACCAAAAATCAAAAAATTGATACATAGCGATACCAATAGTTTCATGATACAATTCCTCCTTCGATATGTTGTTATATAACATTTATACCTATCTCTCTCTTTCTCCAAAGCATTTCAATTCTTAAACGCTGAACAACCCATACATTCAATCTCCACGACACATGTATCTGATCATTCTTGCTTCAAAACATTGATAGATCAATAGGGTGTCGGTTGATCCATTAGCTTTACTTGTTCGACTAAAGGATTTTCATTGATTGATTGATAATTCCGCAGCTCCAGTAGAATACGTACTAAAAATCGAAAGACCAATACATAACGATAACAATAGTTTCATATTAATGATCTAGTCACCTCCTTTGAAATGTTATTATATAGCATGTCTACCGCCTCCTCTCTTTCCCCTAAACGTTTCAATTCTTGAACGCTGAACAATCCATACAATCGATCTCCACGACGCATGTATCCCTCTAGTGATTTCCAAAAATATGAGGCGTCGTCCGTAGCTACACCTTTTATATATAATGTCTTAGGGGTTGTATCTAAATTATCAAGAATTTTTAAACCTACTTCTTTTTGACCATCCAATATATAGTTCAAAGCTATATTACTATCATGTTTTACGAAGTCAAATTTTCTCCCTCTCAAAATACCGATAAACTCGATTTTTTCTAGCATCCAATCAGCAGCAAAATCTAATCCTAATTCTTTATAAATTTCTATACTCTTAGTTAGGTATTTTATCGCATCGGTCGGATCTTCCTGGTGTATGTAAGATTCCCCAATGTGTACAACCCGAGCAGCATCAAAACGTCTTCCCATCGAATGATCAAGCGCTTCATACGCTAATTCTCTTACTTTTTTAAAGTCACAAATGTTTCGCAGGTATGTCACTTGCTGCAATTGATTAAAGCGCATCTTCAGAGATTTATTAACATAACTTTCCTTTTCAATTTTCTCAAATTTAGTTTCTAACTTTGGTATTAAATCTATTAATTTGAGATACTTGATTTCCTGATTAAACAGAAGGATCTCTATAATCGATTGAAAAATTTGCATTTCTTCAGTTTTGTTATTTTGACACATGATTTTCTGGAACAATTCCATTGATACATTATCGTTCAATTCCGATTCTTGATTTCTTCTCTCCATGTTTAGCTTGTACATGGTCGAATACTCTTTTAGGTTATTCTTGTGATTAGCCTTAGAATCTGCTCTTTCGCACAACATTTTAAGTGTTTCGCGCATGTCACGTGTATCACAATATTCCATCGCCATCTTTATATTTGAAGAATTTCGAATTTTATGGACATAAGAGTCCATTAATTCTTTTTCTTGTAATTGTTTATCAAAATCAATTATGGTTTGTACCAATGTTAAAATGATTTCAAAATGGCTTTCCCTATCATGATTGATAACTTTATTTAGTAAACTTGTCGAGACTCCACACTTTTCAGACAGGTCCTTTTGTTTAATGCCACGCTTTTTCAAAAGCTCTTTCAGCGTAACTCCAAATCTTGTATCCATAGGATCCCCTCCTTACATAAGACAAGTTTATCAAACATTCGACTTTTTTTCAAATATTTCGACAATAAACCTTTCGACAAAATCATGGAAATATACTCCAAACAGATAGGGGTTTGGTTTCCTTCAGGCAGGTAACACCTCTCGATGGATGGTGTAGACGATTATTTACAAACTCCTATTATTAACGTTTAAGGAAATTGTACTTGATGTAGAAGTAAACCTAGAGAGGGCGCCGTGGAAGTACATCACAGATGCAAGAGATGGAACAGGAGATTTTCATATTGAAGAGGGAAATACGCTTACGTTCATGAGTAAATATAAGAACTAGGAAAGTAGATTTTATCATGAATAATAAAAATAATAGATTACGAATTATTTGGATCGTTCCTAATGTATTGATCTATGCATACGGGTTAGGTTTGGTCTTATTTACTTTAATTAATTTTAATGGATTAGCTGAATTAAACGTTCTATGGATTCATATAGTTTTTTCGATTTTAAATTTTTTAGTAGCGTTTTACGGTACTTATAAAATTCGAACATGGGTAAAAGAAAATAAAATGTAAGCCCACTTATAAATAAAAGTGAACCCAAAAAATGAGACACTTTATTATTAGGCAACGGGTAAAGTATGAGTCCGATAATCTACGAGGTCACGCCTTTTAGATTGACAACTACAAAAAAAGCACCCACGAAGGATGCTAAGTCTGATCAATTACAAATATTAGGTTGGTTACTAGTATCACATTTATTCCCTTTGAAATTGTTGGTACCGAAATTTTCGATATCGAAAAAAGGAAGAGCTCCATTCCCGAATGCACGATTGAAGAAAACATCATTGTTATTGGTAGTACCAGTTAATTGAATACCATCCGTAACATTATTATTAACTTTATTCCCTTTAATGATATTGTTAGACGCTACGTTGTTTAATAAGATACCCTGACCATTATCATTAACGGTATTCCCTTTCACTATGTTGCTATCTGAAGTGGATAACAAAATACCCTCATCCCCATTATCCTTAACTCTATTCCCTGTCATCATGTTATTAGTTGAGCTAATTAAGAAAATACCATCCTGCCCATTCTCATTAATGGTATTCCGATTAATCATGTTGCTTGTGGAATTGGATAGAGAAATACCAAAATTATTATCATTAACGGTATTCCCTTTAATCATGTTGCTACTAGATGATTCTTCTAAGCGGATACCCTCATTCGTATTACTATTAACGATATTCCCTTTAATGATGTTTTTAGACGATTCATTATTTAATAACATACCTTGTTCATTACCCTTAACGCTATTCTCTTTAATCATGTTGTTAACTGAACTGGCTAAGAAAATACCGTCATTACCATTATCCGTAACAGTATTCTCTTTAATTACGTTGTTATCGGAATTGTCTATGAATAGTCCAACAAGCCCATTATCCTTAACGTTATTCCCTTTAATCATGTGGCCATCTGCATCGAATGCGCGAATGGCAGTAGCAAAGTTTTGAATAATAAAATTCTGTACCATTGCGCCAGGATTATTAATCGTTATTCCAACACCTACCATGCCCGTTCCATTTAGGATAGGTTTCTCTTTCCCTATCCCAATCAGCTTGATATTGTCCTTATTAATGGTGACCTCTTCCTCATAAGGACCACCACTGGCTTTCACTAATATGATATCTCCTGGATCAGCTTCATCGACTGCATCTTGAATGAAACCACCATCAACCACGATTGTTTTTTCGTTAAAGAACAAGATACCTACCACGATGAAGACACCTATGAAGAGTACCCCAAACGTGAGAAATAGAATCGCCACTAAACACTTATTTTTTGACGTTTTCAATCCTTCACCTCCTTACAATTGAGAAGAACGACCATACTTACTTATACTTTATTCGATGAGACGGAATGATGTTCTTGATGTAGACGTGGCCCTTAGCGAGAGGACGCTACCGATGTGTGGAATAAAAAAATACCCCTCCGCCAAATGGTAGAGAGGTTTAGCTTTACTTGAAAATTATTCTACTGATTGCAAGTGTACTTTCGCACGAATTGGAGTTGCCATATAACGCCCTGCACCACAACGGAAAGTCTATTTAGAAAGGGAGTTGAGCTTTTCAACGACTTCAGAAGGTTCTGCCCTCTTCGTATAATCAGCGTCGACGCTTGCTAAGCAAATCGTTTTATCTTTATCAATAATAAATGTTCCGGGAACTGGGAGTGTCCATGAGTCCTCACCATTATGAGCTGGGACATCACCGCCCATTTGCTTATAAATCTCTACTAGATAATCAGGTAGTTGGTGCAATAAATTGTATTGTGTAGCAACCTGCCCATTCGGGTCGCTAAGTACGTGGAACGATAATTCATTTTTTTCTTTCATCGATAATGAATTATCTGGCGTTTGCGGACTAACTGCAATTACTTGCGCGCCCAATTCATTGATTGGTGACACAAAATTTTCGTACGCTCTAAGCTCTAGATTACAATAAGGACACCATGTGCCTCGGTAAAATGTTAATATAACGGGGCCCTTTTCAAGTTCCTCGTATAAAGATATATCTTGGTCCGTCGGATCCTTCAATATAAAATTTGGTGCGATCGTTCCAACCGTTAAGCCAGTAGCGATACCTGAGCTTTTCAATTCTTCTTTCCCTTTTAGCATTTGAGACTTGATTTCTTCTGGTATCATTTCAGATATTGATTGTTGGAATTCTTGAATGGCATCTGACAATGTGTATGGCATTAAACGAACACCCTTTCTATTTTCTCGAACGTATTATAAGACCTTTGATACCTATTCTGATGTGGGGTGAATTATGCAGGGTTATCGGCTTCTGACCTAAAAATTTTTATGGAATATATATCAAATCACTTGGTAAAGATTCTCCCCCTTTAAAGAGCCCAGCGTCACAAACACCAGAATAGGGGGCTTGGTGCAGATTTTCTTTCCTTCTTTTAACCATCGCGCCCACACTCACAATGAAAAGTCCGGTTTCTCCTTAGTTACCAGGAGAAACCGGACTTTTCTAATTCGCCCGTAGACGCCAATATGTGAAGTTTATATGAATCGTTTATGACCGCTTTCGTCCAAATGCAATGAGGGAAGGAATCAATAATGGTAGTACGATGAATACCAATATGATTAATCCTATAATCACCACAGTTGCTAATTGGACCAGTGTTAAAACATTAGATGGGTAAAGTGCTGCAAATGTTCCTGTTAAAATAATCACGGCAGATATAATGACAGAACCCATATGTTTCATACTGGTAATAATCGCATCTTTTGCAGAAATGTCGCTATATTCCTTGAATCGCATTAATAAAAAGATACTATAATCTACCCCTAAAGCCATTAGCAGGATAAAGGAGAAGAATGGAACAGACCAAGTTAACCCCGTATCACTAATCCAATAAGTGAAGATTATCTCAGCTACATTAATCGAAACAAAATAGGTCAATAGTAAAGAAATGATTGTATAGATTGGCAGCAGAACCGATCTGTAAATCATCGCCAACACGATCGCGATTCCACTCAACATTAGTATAACGGTTCTTGAAAAATCCTCTGTAGTTATATCTTGTAAAGCTGCATTATTAGACGATACACCACCTAAACCAAATCGCGCCTCTCCTAAATTCATTTCATTTTCTATAGCATTACTTACTGTGCTTTCAATCTTATTAACGGTTTCAATTGCTTCAGAAGAATAAGGATCATCTTCCAACACAATCGTCCATTTACTAATAGAATGATCTTCAGACATATAAGCTTCTAGTGCTTTATTAAAATCATCGCTCTTTAATGCTTCGTCTGGTGCGAAAAACATATCGGTATCTGATTTAGATAATTCGTATAGATAGTCATTTGCTCCATCTAACCCTTCCGATACAGACACTAATCCATCTGCGCTTGTAGAAAGACCTTCTTCTAGGGAACCAAGTGATGTATCTAACGTATTTAAGCCGCTTTGAACTTGCTCCTGACCATCGTAAATAGAATCAATTCCCGTTTGTAACTCCGGTACGCTGGAGACAAGTTGCCGTTGACCATCATCGCTTTTATTTAACCCCTCCGTTAGTGCTGAAGCCCCCTCTTCTAATTGATCAAGTCCCGCAATGATTTCTTCTTGACCACTCGCAATTTGAGCTAATCCATCATTCGTTTGATCTAAAGAATCAGTGGCTGTTTCTAATGAAGTTGAAAGGGTAAGTACATTCTCTTCTATACTTTCTAACGTCTCTTGTAATTGTAACGTACTTGCTGTCAACTTTTGATAAGAAGGATCATTGACGATTTCTGGATAGTTACTTCCTAATTCGGAAACATACCCACCCGGTGCTTTAGAAAGTTCAACCATATTTGACAAGCCGGATTGAAGAGGTTGAACACTTTGAGTAATCCCTTGAAGTCCACTGTGTATCTCCTGATAAGTCGTTAAAGCCTTATTCGTTGCGTCTAATAAATTACGTGTACTTTTGTTGATTTCAGAAAGTCCAGTCTGTAAGTCTTCTCCACCAGAACTGCTGGCATTGATTCCCTCTTGTACAGCTTGCATTCCTTTTTGCAATTCATCTAAATGGTTATTTATTTCCTGTGTTCCATTCAATAACTCATCCATACCGTCTGCTTGAGACGAAAGGTTGGAATCCTGTAAGCTATCACTTGCATCCGTTAATCCTGATTGAATTTGATTAATCGCATCATTTGCTTCTGTAATTCCTTTATTTACTTCTTCTGTTTGATTTTTAATGTAAAACGCTTCTAATTTATCAGACTGTGGTCTCGTTGCGCTATAAACTTGTTTAACACCATCGATCTTCGTTATATCCTCTGTTAGATCTTCTATGAACGATAAATTTCCAGAAGAATTTAAAGCCGTATCTGATTCTACAACTAATGTGACCGGCGCCGTTTTTCCTTCATCAAACTTCTCGGAAATAAGATTAAAGCCTTTAACTGAAGCATACGATGGATCGACTTCATCTAGTGAATTAAAGGAAACATCTCCTTTATAAAGAAAAATATTTGGGACCATAACAATTAAAATAGCAAGGATCGTAACGATTGGTTTTTTTGTACCCTTCGTCCCAAGAAATGTCCATAAACGGCTTTCTTTATGGCCTGTGATTTTTTTAGTCGGCCAAAATAACTTTGGACCTAAAATAGCCAAAATAGCAGGCACAAGTGTATACAATAGAATTAATAAGATCAAAACAGATAAACCGACCGCACTGGCGGATTGAAATATATTGAAATTGGATAAAAACAGGGCACTGAAACCGATAATGACTGCCAAAATACTGTAAAAAACGGTTTTCCCAGCTGTTCGATACGTTTCTTTTATCGCTTCTAATACCGTTTCCTGTTTGTCTAGTTCTTCTCTAAAACGCATAAACAATAAAATATTATAATCTGTCCCAATCCCAAACAGTACCATTATTAAAAAGGATTGCGTAACATTGGACATTGGAAAATCCCAAACATTACTTAATAGGGCGATGATTGAAAGTGAACAAATATAGGTTAGACCAATCGTTAAGATCGAAACAATTGGTGCCACCGGTGAACGAAAAACTAAGAGAAGCACAATTAAGATAAAAGCAATCGCAATTCCTTCCGTCTTTACAACGCCTTCTTTCGTTGATTTCGCCATATCTTGAGTGATGACAGCCTCTCCCGTCACATAGCTCTCAATGGACAGCTCTTCTAAAGATTGATCCAAATCAGATCGAATCGTGCTTAAATCTTTTTCAGACGTATTAACAGTTAGTGGAACAATAAGTGTCGTTCCATCTTCCGATAACATCTGTTCTTTTAGTTGTTCGCTTTTTATTGGATTATCTATTGTGGAAATCGGAATTTCTTTTTGGCTTTCTAGTTCTTGTATATAGTTATTTATTTCTTCCATGTTTTTGTCATCTATTTTTTCTTCTTGATGTAAAACAATGTTCATACTCTCATTTTCGGTTGATGTTGTGTGATTTAAATGTGTCAAAATTTCCTTTGCTTGTGATACAGAGTAGGAATCAGGTATTTGAGCACTGCCTTTTTCTACTACTAACTCACTATAGTCTGGAGCGATCATTTTGATCAGTACAACAGCAATTAATACAAGTGGTATAATTAACCAACGTAATTTTACGATATGTTTCACGTTGTTTTCATCCCTTTCTTTTATAAGGTCTTTCGTGATTTTCCCTTCTGGCACAAACTGGCGTTGGCTAATAGAAAGTCACCACATTCGTGCGGGCAAGCTATTTTAACGTTTCTTATTTGGTATCTTAACTATCATAATGATAGGAATGTTCACGTATAGGACCGAGCTCGTTCTTGTTGTTATAGGTAATAACAGACGATTACACTCCTATACGCTCAAAGCAAATCATATAATACGAATGTGTCATGAATATGGCGCATATAAAAAAGACTGTTGATGATCTCAACAGTCTAACGTTAGAAATATTTATTTTAATTTTGGAAGGAACACCTCAATTTTTGTCCCTACCCCTACTTTGCTACTCACCTTTATGTCACCGTGATGGATTTCTACAATCTTTTTTGCCATTGATAGCCCTATTCCGTAGCTGTTTTCTGTTCTGGTATGAGCTTTATCCGCCCGATAAAACCGTTCAAAAATATAGGGTAAATCTTCATCTTCTATCCCTATACCGGTGTCCTCAATGACAATTTTTATGATCGAATCTTCTTCAACCCCTTTAACGATTAACTTTCCTCCTTTAATATTATATTTAATGGCATTCGAAAGAAGGTTCGTCCACAAATTACTCAATAAATCTTTATCAGCGGAAATAGAAATCAGTTGGAGACTTGTTTCAATTTCTAGATTTTTTTCTTCCCACAAAACCTGTAAGGCTACAATTTGATTTTTGATTTGATCATCCAAACGATAATTTTGAGTTGAAAATGTGTACTTTTCAGATTCTAGGATCGATAGTTTTAAAAGTTGCTCTGTTAAATTCGATAGTCTTTCTGTTTCTTTTTCAATAATGGAGAGGTAGTTTGTGGCTTCTTTTTGTGTAACTAGCCCCTCTTTAATTGCTATTGTCATCCCTCTGATAGATGTGAGTGGAGATTTAAATTCATGAGAGACGTTTGCAATAAAATCTTTGCGCATCTGTTCAACTTTTTCTAACTCTGTTGCCATTAAGTTAAAACTATTAGACAGCTTACCGAGTTCATCTTTTCTAGTAACGGGGACTCTGTATTGATAATTAGATTTAGCAAGCTCTTCCGTTGCTAATATGATTTGGGTAATTGGATTAACTAAGTATTTTGTTGTTATCATAATAAATAGGCTGCCTATCACTAACACAATAAACAAAGCTGTCAATAAAGTATTTCTAACCATTGATGTCGCTTGTTCTATATTTGGTTTTATAAATAAAGCATAGTTTTCCCCATTTATTTCAAAGGGAAGACCAACAAGTATATTAGGAATAAAAACGCCCGATTCCTTTCTATAAAATTCTCCATCCAACACATGCGAAATCACTTCATCTGGTAAATCAAATTTGTAGCCGGCATCAAAGTAAACAAGTCGTTGCTCATCCATAACAATAAATTCCATCAATTGAAAATAAGAGATCGATTCTAAGTTGTTTTTTAACACATGTTCATCATTCGCTATGTCAAGCACTTTTTCCCCGCTATCAATTAAGTTTTGCTCCATATTTTCGATTTCGTCATTTTGAAAAAAATACAAGGTAAGAAAAAAAGATATGATCAATGGGAGTAAAATAGCGAGAACATAAAATAGAACATTTCTTATATAGATGGAATGGATCATTTGGCTCTCTCCAGTTTATATCCAAGACCACGGACAGTTTTTATTTCCATTTGATTGTCCATATCACTTAAATTTTTTCTTAGCCTTTTTATTTGGGTATCAACTGTCCGATCATCTCCCTCATAGTCAAAACCCCATATTTTTTCTATTAGTTGGTCTCTTGTGAAGATCTTTCCCGGACTTCTAGCCAGTGTATATAGTAAGTCAAACTGCTTGACGGGAAGTGAAATAGACATATCATCTGTAGAAACTGAATATTTTCTCGTGTCAATTTGTATGGCACCAAGAGTGATAATCTCATCTGAAGACAAATTATATCTTTTTAAAATAGACTTTACTCTCATGACTAGCTCCATCGGATGGAAAGGTTTTGTAAGATAATCGTCTGTCCCTAGTTTAAAACCTTTTATCCGGTCATCTACTTCAGATCTGGCGGTCAGCATGAGTACAGGCATTTCATAGTATTGTTTTATTTCCTCACACAACGCCCAACCATCCATATTCGGCATCATAATATCAATCACAGCACAATGAAACGTCTCTTTTTCCAATAACTCACTAGCCTCATTACCATCACTTACTTGTGTCGTTTGGAACCCTTCTTTTTCTAAAAATAAACGTACCAATTCTCTAATATTTTCATCATCGTCTACAATTAATATTTTCAAGTCCATATGATCCTCCAAAAATCTCGCTCTGCACTATTTAAATTGATGAGCAGTATCAGCATTGCCATTTACATTTTATTTTAACTTTTACTCGCCTGATTGTATGTTTAGAAGCTTATCCTCTCACAACTATTCACCGTTAATCCAATATGGACGTCTTCAATCCCTTCAATAACGGTCAACAACTTTTAGTAATCTTAGAAGTCCGATCAGCAAGACCAAACTTATCTCTGAGTATACGTTCACGTTCTTTTTGTGAGGAAATGGTCACCTGCGTTTTTATATCTCTTTTCGTTATCGTTAGACTTTCCTCTGATAGTGTCATGCGCCCGTCTTCTGTTGCCAAAGTAATCGTTAGTTTTTGGGTGAAGTGAGATTGCGGTGAGGTTTGTTGGTAGTTACACATCTCTTCAAATTCGTTAAATTGTCTTGGGGTAGTCGTAAACCTCAATTTACTTATCCACTTCTCGTCCATTTTCTTTTGTGATAAATAACGATTTAAATGTGATGGATCCGGTTTAACCCGATAGCTGCCGCTAATGTCTTCATTTCCTTTACCCAACATGGCCAAGGGCGATCGTACAGAGTCTCCAAAACCAACATCTACGAGATAGTCCTCATCCAAACGGACAAGTAGTGCCATATGATCAAATTCAGGTCCATACTTACCCTCAGATGATAATACACTTCCTGATAACATATACGTTTCAAACCCGAGTTCTTGAAGAAGCCAATAAAACAAGCCATTTAATTCGTAACAAAACCCTCCTCTCTTTTCCAACACAATTTTGTTGAAAAGAGCGTTGATATCTAGCGTAATCTCTCGACCTTCAAGGACATCAAGATTTTCAAAAGGAATCGTTAACATATGCTGCTGTTGAAGGTGGGATAAACATTCCAAGTTAGGTGTAATATTCTTTTCAATATTTATGCGTTTTAAGTAGTCATTAATATTCATTTCAGTCCTCCTTTTTCGTGGATTGTATTGTGTCCTCCGTTTCTCCTATAAACTACGTTTGTATCTATTTAATAGTACATTTCCACTACTCCCAGTACGAACATCTTTTATGTGTTACAAGTTCGTCTTCCTTCTCAGAAATTCCTGCTGATGTTAAACAACTGTGACCTTAAATGCAAAATGGGCGCAACCCTCATTCAAGGATCGCGCCCGTTTATGTTAACGAAGAGTAAAGTTTCCAGAAGAAATATCTACATCTACATTGAGCTCGTATTCCCCTGATCCAATCGTTTCGATAATTGTACTCTTTGATTTCTCTTCATAGTTCACACCGTCTAGCTCCACAATCCCTTTTCCTGAACTACTCTTATTATTGATCAATAATGATGTTGGGCTTTCACTATACTCCACTGTCACACCACCACTGGAAGCATCAGCCGTTATATTACCGGTTGCTTCATCATTACGAATGGTGATATCCCCCGATGACATACGTCCTGTCATATCACCGATCACGTTTGTTGCAACTATTTTTCCTGATGATGTCTTTAATAATGAATGTTCTGCCTCTTGATCCTCAGCGGTTATCCTTCCAGAGCTTACCGATAAGTCAATTTGACGTGCATTCACGCCTCTTGTGTCTATATCTCCAGACTTAACGTTAACGGCGAATTATCAGCGCAACCGTTAGATGTAATCCTAGTGGTAAGTATTTCGTTTCCCACCTTGCTGAAGTAGACGTTCAACCGTTAGAGAAAACAAAATTAACAACCATTGGTGTCGAAATGGGATTAAAACAATTGCCATTCTTTGTGATGGTAGGACATACGCAAAATTACAAGCCCACTGCTTTCAGTTGTAGGTAATTGACATGTATGTTACTATAAACACGTACATTTCATTGATACATCTATGTTTATGTTCGTGTTTTAGCGGGATGTACGTAGGTTTTTAGCAACGCTTATCCAAAAAGGTCTTGAGTAAACCGTTTTAAGTAAAACGGGTGAAAAATAAAAAATATCGGATTCTGAACAAAAGTTTATACACAATAGGATCGACCTATGTATAAGACCCATTGAAACCGAAAAACCTATCCTTGCAATGGTCGCAAAACTTATTCAACTTAACTTTAATGTTCGTGTCTTAGGAGGATAATAATGGAAAATGTATTTGATTATGAAGATATTCAATTAATTCCGGCAAAAAGTATGGTAAATAGCCGATCTGAGTGTGATACAACGGTATCCTTAGGTGGGCGTACTTTTAAGTTGCCTGTGGTTCCTGCTAATATGCAGACGATTATAGACGAAAAAGTTGCTAGTTACTTAGCGGAAAATGGTTATTTCTATATCATGCATCGATTTGAACCAGAGAAGCGTCTCTCTTTTATGAAAGATATGAAAGCACGCGGATTATACTCCTCTATCAGTGTTGGAGTTAAAGAAGAGGAATATAGATTTATTCAGCAAATAGCTGATGAACAGCTTTCACCGGAATACATTACCATTGATATAGCACATGGTCATTCTAATGCTGTCATTCAAATGATTCAGCATATTAAGGAATATTTACCTCAAAGTTTTGTGATAGCTGGTAATGTAGGAACCCCAGAAGCAGTCAGAGAATTAGAACATGCCGGTGCTGATGCCACAAAAGTAGGTATTGGACCTGGCAAGGTATGTATCACAAAGATTAAGACTGGATTCGGAACTGGCGGTTGGCAATTAGCAGCACTTCGTTGGTGTGCAAAGGCAGCAAGCAAGCCGATTATTGCTGATGGAGGTATTCGCACCCATGGTGATATTGCAAAATCATTTCGATTTGGTGCAACGATGGTGATGATTGGTTCCTTATTTGCAGGACATGAAGAATCTCCTGGAAAAACCATTGAGAATGAGAAAGATGGAATGCTTTATAAAGAATACTTTGGCTCAGCCTCAGAATTTCAAAAAGGCGAAAAGAAAAATGTAGAAGGTAAGAGAATTTTAGTGGAGCACAAAGGATCCTTAGAAGATACTCTGAAAGAAATGGAGCAAGATCTTCAATCCTCTATTTCATATGCAGGAGGAAACAAGTTGGAAGCAATCCGACATGTAGACTATGTTGTTGTTAAGAATTCAATCTTTAATGGTGATAAGGTATATTAAAGGTTCTGTTCTGAAGAATTCATTTTTTTATTCATTGTTAGGTGAGCGAGATTTTCTATACTCGCTCATCTTTTTATTCTGAAGAGATCTTTTTACTGACATTATTCGGACTTACGTTTTTTGTTTTCTTCACGGCATTTTTTGTCCCGCAAAATGGGCGCAACCTTTATTCAAGGATCGCGCCCATTTATCTTTTTTAACGAAGAGTAAAGTTCCCAGAAGAAATATCTACATTAAGCTCGTATTCCCCTGATCCAATCGTTCCGATAATCTTACTCTTTGATTTCTCTTCATAGTTCACAGCGTCTAGCTCCACATTTCCTTTTCCCGAACTACTCTTATAATTGATCAATAATGATGTTGGATTTTCACCATACTCCACTGTTACATCACCACTTGAAGCATTAGCCGTTATATTGCCAGTAGCTTCATCATTACGAATGGTAATATCACCCGATGAAGTACGCGCTGTCGTATCACCTATCACGTTTGTACCAACTATTTTTCCTGATGATGTCTTCAATAATGAATGTTCTGCCTCCTGATCCTCAGCCGTTATCCTTCCAGAGCTGACCGATAAGTCAATTTGACGTGCATTCAGGCCTTTTGTGTCTATATCTCCAGATGAAGTGCGTACTTGAATAGAATCATAATCCTTTTCTGGCAAGTAAACCATAATCGTTGTATCCACTATTGAAAACCCAATTTGAAAAAAATGATTCGAACGTTTGAACTTCACCTCTAGATTTTCTCCGTTTTCTTCTATATCTAGCTTAAATTCGTCTTTTTGTTTTTCAGTTACTTCTCCATCTACTTCTATAATAATGTTATCTCCATTCGTTGGAAGAACTTGTACATCGGCTGAAGAAAAGTGTATATCTAGATTTCTTATCTCTTGATTCTCAATGATTTGTTTTTCATGTAATTCGACCGTATTAAAGGAAAACCCTCCGGCTGCGTTAATGGTAATAACTGATCCAATCACCCCAACGAACAGTAGAACGAGTAAACCTACGACTAATTTTTTCATGCTGCCTGCCCTCCTTTAACAATATTGATGTTTAACTTAATATAGCTACGGACAGCGTTATATAAAAACTTCCCTACGTACATCATGCCGATGCTCATTAATAAGCCAAGACTGCATAAAGTAATCGCAACAAAAAAGTTGACGGCTATGCTAGGAAACGCTCCATTAAAATAGATTGAAGCAATGATTGCTAATGGAGATAATGTTAAGGCAATTGCGACCGCACATAAACCTACGTATACCCCGATAAGACCTACAACTGGACCTAAAATAAATACAACATTAAAAAAGCTCAGACTTACCGTGGCGATAACAGCTTTGAATATGTTAGAAAAAGTTTGATCTTTTTCAATATGCTTCTTACGATTGTTTACCAAAAGAGCACGGGCAATGACATATGGATCACCTAATTCTTGTATCAACTTTTTCTCACTTATTCCGTTTTTCATTCCCAATTCAAAATATTCTTCGTAGTCATTAAGCATTTCTTTTCGAGCACCTGCTGGCACTTTCTTCAATAAATGCTGGAGTTTATGCAAATATTCATTTTTGTTCATCCCCTATTCCCTCCCTTAATAAATGACCGCACGTTTACACCAATCCCAATTTATCAACGTACACGCTCATCATTTCAACTTCGACTTCCTTTCTTAAAATCCCTGCTTAACCTGAACAATCTGGCCCTATAAATGTAAAATGAGCGCTACCATTATTCAAAGATAGCGCCCATTTGCTGGAGTGGGGGGATGAGTCTCAAAATAGATACCCTTCTACTTTATTCTAAACCAAGATATATTCATCACGATTGCCTCTTCACCACAGAATGTATACCCTAGAAATGTGTGCTTCGACTTTATAATATTAGGAATAAATATTAAATGGATTAGTTCATGGAATGCTACCGTAACCCATTGAAGCCTTCACTACTAAATTTTAGTAGCCCGCTTCATTTTTTCCTCAACGAAGAGTAAAGTTCCCAGAAACAATATCTACATTGAGTTCATATTCCCCTGACCCTATCATTCCGATCATCTTACTGTTTGATTTCTCTTCATAGTTCACACCGTCTAGCTCCACATTCCCTAGCCCTACACTACTCTGATAATTGACCAATAAAGATGTCGGGCTTTCACCATACTCCACTGTCACATCACCAGTAGAAACATCAGCCATTATATTCCCGCTCGCTTCATCATTTTGAATCATAATATCTCCAGTTGAAGTCGACGCTGTAATATCACCAATCACGTTTGTTACATAGATGTCTCTTGATGATGTCTGCAATAACGAATGTTCTGCCTCCATATCCTCAGCTGTTATTACTCCAGAGCTTACTGATAAGGCAATTTGACGTGCATTTAAGCCTTTTGTGTCTATATCTCCAGATGAAGTGTGTACGTTCACCGTATCATAAACTTTTTCTGGCAAGTAAACCATAACCGTTGGATCCACTATCCAAACCCCCATTTGAAAATAAAGATTCAAACGTTCAAATTTCACCTCTAGATTCTCTCCGTTTTCTTCTACATCTAGCTTAAATTTGTCTTTTTGTCTTTCCGTTACTTTCCCCTTTACTTCTAAGATAATGTTATCGTCCTCAGATGGAAGCACTTGAACATCTGAAGATGAAAAGTGTATATCTAGATTTCTTATTTCTTTATTATCAATGATCTGTTTTTCATGTAAGGGTACGGTTTTAAAAGGTGATCCTCCGTCTCCCTTTGTGAGAATAACTGATCCAATCACCCCAACGAACAGTAGAACGAGTAAACCAAAAACTAATTTTTTCATGCATTTCCTCCTCAATAAATAAATAAATTGAATGCACATCTACACGACTCCCTATTAATCAAATAGGAAGCACAATTCAGCCTGAATGTATGATAGTAACACCACTATCCGTACGCTCGATGTTGGGATTCAACCAGTCCCTTATACACTGAGTGGTGTGGAACCCATGCATACGATAAAAAAGGACAACTCCACTCACTGGTGAAGTCGCCCAAATGATGTTACCTTCATACAGAAGTTGTATGGAATGGCATCATAAACGTGCATTTGAACAGTCCCTATCAATTCTATGTCGCTATCCAAGGATTGTTGCACGAGAAATTTTTTTTATTTTGATCACCTATTCTTGCTGGTAAGATATGTTCTTGCCTTTATTCTTCATTTTTCCCTTCGTATTCTTACTGGTCGCATATTACACTTTCCACGACTCGCACCACATCTGTGTACGACTTCCTAGCAAAAACATTTTGAAGAAAAGAACCAATAATTAACTAATCATGTTAAAATATTAAGTATAGGCTGTACTTATAGGGGGGTCGGCTCACACTCCATTCCATTTTATAGGGAGGGAGGTGAGGTGTATGACGATATTTGAAAGCTTTATGCTTATGATTAGCTTTTCAGCGTTAGTCGTGACAATATTGTCGTTTAACCATAAAAAATAGACCCCCCTTAAGCTTGATCGGCAACTAGGGTGAGTCTATCCTATGTGAATCGAGCCAACCCCTCTTAGAGAGGTCAGTCTATAGCAAGACCGTAGGTGTGACAGCACCTATGGTCTTTGTTATTTTATCTGAATTACATCTGTATTATACCATATATTTTATTTTTCAGAAACTAATCATACAAATATTGTTCAAATCCTTCTCTCTGTTAATTGTTTTGTGTAATAATTTTATTATCTCAACTATACTACTTTCATTTTTGTACATACATGAACCAAATCAAACGTTTGTTTAAAAAACTACAAACGCTGATATAAAGCAATTTATTCTTGTCATATAATAAAAAATAGACCCATTAGCATGAGCGCCGAATGAGTCTATTCCCTACCCTCTATCTGTCTAACTCGCTATAACCCTATCAGGATGTTTCATCACGATAGATTTTTAATCATCCCCCCATCAACTAAAATTGCTTGTCCTGTGATGTATGTATTCGCTGATGAGCAAAGGAAGACGACGATGTTTGCAAATTCTTTTGGTTGACCATAGCGTCCTAGTGGAATGGATTTTTCTGATGCTACTTTTACTTCTTCATAGGTAAGTCCTCGTTTGTTTGCAGCAATGTTGTCTAGTTCAGCTACTCGATCCGTTGAAATTCTACCTGGCCCGATGGTGTTGATCAGGATATTGTCCTGAGCTAGCTCCTGAGATAAACTTTTTGATAAACCTAGAATCCCTGCACGGAAGGTGTTTGATAGGATCAGTCCATCAATTGGCTGTTTAATTGATGACGAGGCAAAGTTAAGAATATGCCCGCTTCCTTGCTTTCTCATATGCGGGAGTACTTCTCGAATGGCTCTCACAAAACTTAAGAGATTTAACTCAAACGCTTGCAGCCAGTTGGCATCTTCATGTGAATCAAAACCACCAGCTGGAGGACCACCAGCATTGTTAATGAGGACATCGACTGAACCATATAATTTAACTGTTTGATCCACGAGTGATTTAATGTCTTCAGCCTTTGTAATATCACACACCTGATAGTTAACCTCTGCACCCGTCTCTTCTTTGACTTCCATTGCTGCATGAGCTAATTGTTCAGCATTTCGACTCGATAGCATGATACGCGCGCCTTCACAAGCAAATTGACGTGCTGTTGCTTTCCCCAATCCTTTACTTGAAGCAAGAATTAACACTGATTTCCCTTTGAGTCCTAAGTCCATTTGTAACAGCTCCCTTATGTGTTTTATGTTTCACCTTTATATATGTGGAATTCTCTCTACTACCCACTTTCCGATTTCCAATGACGCTGTTGCAGCAGGCGATGGGGCATTGCAGACGTGGATGCTTTTTGACCCATTGATGATGAAAAAATCGTCTACCAAACTTCCATCTTTCCTTAATCCTTGCGCTCTTACGCCAGCTGGACCTGGCACTAAGTCATTCGCTGTGATTTCTGGCATGAGAACTTGTGCACTTTGCACGAATTTTGATTTGACAACTGATCGATAGATTTCACCCATGCCATCTTTCGGGTATTTCATAGCAAGTTTCCAAAACCCCGGGTACGTGACCATCTCGGAAAAATCTTTTAAATGAAAGTCAGCTTTCTTATAAGCTTCTCTTTTAAAAGCCGGAACTGCGTTAGGTCCAACATCGACCGCCCCATTAACCATTCGTGTAAAATGCACACCAAGGAACGGGAAATTTGGATTGGGCACAGGATAGATTAAGTTTTTCACGAGGTGTCTCTTGTCCTCTTTTAACATAAAGTACTCTCCACGAAAGGGTACAATTTTCAAGTCCGTTAGATAGCCGGCCAGTTTCGCCATTCGATCACTGTGTAATCCTGCGCAGTTAATCATAAATTTACCTTTGAAGCTGTTATTCATTGTTTCGATCGTGACGTGATCAGGACCTTCATCAATGGCTTTTACTTCTGCACCATTTTCAATCACACCACCTTGCAGACGAATCAATTCAGCCATTTTCTCTGACACTTCTTTGTAGTCGATAATCCCAGCAGTGGGAACATGAATCGCTTCCAAGCCGTTGACGTGTGGTTCTTTTTCTTTTAGCTGTTGTTGAGTTAGCTTTTCAATGGGCAACCCATTTTCCAGCCCTCGCTTGTACAGATTCTCTAAATGGACGAGCTCTTCTTTCTTCGTTGCAACGATCACTTTGCCGCAAATATCGTGGCTGATTCCATGCTTATGTGCAAAGGCTCGCATGCTTTCACTTCCAGCTTTCGCGAATGTGGCTTTGAAGCTGCCAGGTTTATAGTAAATACCTGAATGAATCACACCACTGTTGTGACCTGTTTGGTGCTGAGCGAGCTTTTTTTCTTTTTCTAAGATCACTAGCTTAGCAGAAGGATGTTTCTCAAGGATGGACATCCCGACTGATAACCCGACAATCCCCCCACCAATAATCATATAATCGTACATCTCAATCCCCTCATCCATTAAGAAATTTCACATGCTTCAGCTAACACTTCGACTAAATGCATCACATACACTTTTGATTCAAGTCCTTCACGTTTAACCCCTAAACTCATTTGAAGATGACATCCTGGATTCGTAGTCACGATTAGATGGGGGTTCACTTCTTTGACCGTTTTCATTTTCATATCTAGAATCAACATGGATTCTTCGTGGTGAACGATGTTATAAATGCCCGCGGAACCACAGCATAGATCTTGCTTATTCATTTGTGTAAATTCGATTCCCGGAATTTTTCTGATCAGCTCCAAAGGCTCGTTGACTATTTTTTGCACGTTTGTTAAATGACACGATGGCTGGTACGTCACACGCATGTGGAGCGGTTTTGTCATCGGCAGATCCATGCGTGCTAAAAGATAGCTAATATCCTTGTTTCTCTCTGCGAAGTTTTTCGCTCGTGCATGCCAAGGATCGTTTCCTTCAAATAAATGTGCGTATTCAACTAATGCGGCACCACATCCACCGATTGCATTAACAATGTAGTCGCAATCTAGTTGTTCAAATGCTTCAATGTTCTTCTTTGCCAACTCAATTGCCTTTTCTTTCTCCGCACTATGCTGATGTAAAGCTCCGCAGCATGTCTGCTCTTTTTGCACAACCACTTCACAGCCTGCTGCTTCTAAAAGCTTCATGCTTAAATCATTTACTCGAGCGAAAAACGTATCCATTATGCAACCCGTAAAAAATGCCACCCTCGTCTTCGTTTTCCTTGTAGGATCTTCTTGAACATTTATACGTGTCTCAGGAGGATAAATAGTCGGCGTTATTTGCTCCATTGCAGCAAGTGATGGAGACACCTTTTTGATCACACCTGATTTTCTTACTACTTGATCTGCTTTGGTTTGTTGATACAAACGTAGACCCGTACCAACCAACTTCAGTATTTTTTTGTTTGGAAGCGTCTTTTTGAAAACGATGTGACGAACCATTTTCTCTGCTATTGATTGCTGTTTTTTACGATATTCACTTAATACATCTATCGTAGAATCGAGTATTTTTCCGTATTCTACATTAGTCGGACAAACCGTTTCACATGCTCGACATCCTAAACAATAATCAATCGGATTTTCCAACTCTTCCAACTTAATTTTCCCTTCAGCTGCCAGTTTCACAAGCTGAATTCTTCCTCGTGGCGAGTGACTTTCTTTTCCAAAAGCCAAATACGTCGGACACGCTGGTAGGCAATACCCGCATTGAACGCAACTAAACGTTTCATCATATGCGAGCTTACCGCGTAATATCGTGCTATTAGTCATGTCTCAACTCAAACCTTTGTCCTTTTGACGGGAAAATTTTACCCGGATTCAAGATATTTTTTGGATCCCACGCTTCTTTTATGCTTTTCATCATCGCAAGACCGTCCACACCTAGTTCCATTTCCATAAAAGGTGATTTCATTGTGCCAATTCCGTGTTCGCCAGACAGTGTGCCGCCTAATTCAATCGCAGCGTTGAAGATTTCCTCGACCGCCATTTCCACGCGTCTCATTTCTTCCTGATCACGCTGGTCCGTAATAATATTGGGGTGAAGATTGCCATCACCCGCATGACCGAAAACGACTAAGTGAATATTGTATTTTTCTTTGATGGCTTTTAACCTTCTAAACATTTCAGGTATTTGACTCCTAGGTATAGTGGCATCTTCAGCTATTTTTGTTGGTTTTATCTTTACAATGGCAGGTGAAACAAGTTTTCTGGCTTGCCACAATTCAGCCTCTTCTTTTATATCTTGTGCGATTTGAACACTTCTTGCACCTACATCTATACAAACTGATTTCACTCGCAGCATTTCTTCTTCGATCGCGAGTGGATGCCCATCAAGTTCGATCAGCAAAATCGCTTCAACATCCACCGGTAATCCTAAAGATGCGTATTGTTCTACAGCGATGATCGAGCTTTGATCCATGATTTCCATTTTCGATGGCATGATGCCTGAACCTAGAACCTTTGATATCGCCTTCCCAGCATCAATGATTTCATCAAACAACACCATGGCGGTCATGGACGCTTGGGGTTTTGGTATTAACCTTACGATCGCTTCAGTGATGATCGCGAGCGTGCCTTCAGAACCTACAATCAGTTTCGTAAGATCATAACCTGTGACATTCTTGATTGTTTGTCCACCCGTGCGCACGATTTTCCCCTCGGCTGTGACAATTTCCAGCCCTAGTACATAATCTTTCGTGACGCCGTATTTCAACCCACGAGGACCACCTGCATTTTCCGCTAAATTGCCACCGATCGTGGAAACATGAGCACTGCTTGGGTCCGGTGGGTACATCAGTCCACATTTATTTGCTGCATCATTTATATGCGCTGTGATCACACCAGGGGAAACGATAGCAATTAAATTTTCCTCATCAATCACAAGCTTTGTATCCCATAATGAGAAATCCAATACGATGCCACCGTGTACTGGGAGTGGGCCACCACTTAAGCTCGTTCCCCTTCCTCTTGGATACAGCGGGATAAGATCGTCGTTTGCAATGCGAACAATGCTCGCGACTTCCTTAGATGATATCGGTTGACACACAACTTCAGGTTTATGTACACCAAAAGAGGCATCAAATGCATAGCTGTATAAATCTGCATCGCTTGTTAAACATCGCTTTGGATCCACTAATGCATTTTTAAGTTTCTCTAGGATGACTTCCGTCACTTTCACGACGTCACCTCCTATCCGTATTGATGTCGTACTTTAATAGAATGCAAGTGTTCCCACATAGCTTTTTTAGCAGACTCAGCATCGTGATTACGTATCGCTTCATATATTAAGCGATGTTCCTCAATTACCACTTTGACTTCTGTTGGTTGGAGCAACGTTTCCATTCGATTTTGACGGATAAAAAAGAACACTTTGTCAGAAATGACTGCCATCAAATCTGCCATTGCGGTGTTGTTCGCCCCAATTAAGATCGCTTTATGAAACGCGTAATCCTCTTCTATCGCCAGTTCACCGTTCAACTCTGCGTTCTTTAAGTTATAAAAACATTTTTCTATCTCGACACGCTGCTTTGGTGTACTTCTCTTAGCCGCGTAGTATGCTGCTTCGCCCTCTATCGCTTGCCTTAACTCAATCAATTCAGACAAGTCGTGCTGTTTAGGGGCTAAAACAGCCAGCAAGTCTTGTTGAATGACTTTTTTTGTGTGACTTGCGAGAAATACGCCTACACCAGGTTTTATCAAAACAATTCCGTTTGCCTCAAGTACAGAAATGGCCTCTTTTACCGTTGTTCGTGACACTTCTAGGAGATCTGCAATGGTTCGCTCAGATGGCAATTTATCGCCAGGTTTTAACTTTTCTTTAGAGATAGAAGAGAAAATTTCATTGATCACTTCATGATATAACCTGCTTTTCTTCTTGATCGGTTTCAAGTAGTAAGGCCTCCTCTCTTATGAGGTTCACTGGTTGGTCCAGTTGGGATAAAAATGAAGAGAAGAAAAGGTCCTTCTCTGTCATTTCTTTATTTAAAGCTCTATCGGTTTTACTCTCGTATCGCCTAATTTGATCCGAGCATTTGTGAGATGTCTTTTCATATGGAACGCAGCCGTTTCAGGATCCTTCAAATGAATGGCCTCATAAATTGAAAGGTGCTCCTGAAATACCTGTTCCCGTATTCTTTTATGACCGACATTCTTTTTCAATGAAAAGGTTAACGCCTGCTTATAAAGCTCTCTTAAGTTACCAACCGTTTGGATAATAAATGAGTTTTTAGAAGCGTTAACAATTTCTTGGTGAAAAAGAAAGTCTGCTTCATCCCCAATCGTTTGTTCATCATTGATCGTCTTTGAAAATTCATCCAGTGCCATTTTTATATTCGCCAAATCCTTTTTTGTATGTCGTGTAGCAGCTAAAGACACAGCGGCTGTTTCAACAATCGTTCGCATTTCAAGTAGGTCATAGACTTCCTCTACTGAGACCATTTCAAGCGTGGCGGAATCAAGCAGATTCACAAGTGATACTTCGTTTACGTAATTCCCACCGCCTTGGCGACATTCCACCAGTCCACTAGCCACTAACACACTGATCGCTTCACGTACTGGTGCTCGACTCACCCCAAACATTTTGGCTAGTTCGTTTTCTGAAGGCAGCTTACTTTTGGATGGGAATATTTCATCTTGAATCATCTTTTTTAGTTGTATGAGAATTTGGTGTGAAAGTTTTGTCTTCTTCACTGGGATGATCAATTTAACCCGCCTCACTTACTTTTAAGTCGTGACGGTTAAGGCGTTTTTCCCGAGTAATATGCAGAAAGATTAGAAAAGCGAGGATTACGATTCCTATTCCGTCCGTCACCAGTCCCGGTTGCACCAAAAACATTGCCCCTGCAAAAAAACCTACTCTTTCTAGTATATTGAGTTTAATCGTTAAGAAATTGTTGATCGACACCGCCAGTGCAAATACTCCGACCAAAGCAGCGCAGAAAGGAATAATGGTCTCAACGATGGAAACGGTATTTCCTGTCGCATCCTGCATAATTAAAACAGGATTGTAAACAATCATAAATGGCACCATAAATCCTGGTAGAGCAAGCTTAAACGCCGTCCATGAGGTCTTCATGGCATCCGCCCCCGCAATTCCAGCGGCTGTGTATGCTGCTAACGCTACTGGAGGAGTTACGTTAGACAGTGCACCAAACCAGAATACAAAGAAATGGGCCGCGACTGGATTAATTCCTGCGTTAACAAGTGCAGGAGCGGCCGTCACCGCTACAATGATATAAAGTGCAGTTGAAGGAAGTCCCAAGCTTAAAATAATGCACGTGATCATGACTAAAATTAAGATAATAATCATCGATCCCCCTGCAAGTTCAATAATGTTATATGCAAAGGTTGATCCTAGTCCTGTCATGGTCACTACCGCAATAATGATGCCAATCGAAGCACATGCGATACCTACTTGAATGGTCCCTCTTGCACCATCCACCAATGCCTGAAATGCTTTAGCTGGTGTAACGCGAGTAGATTTATCCTTCGTTAACCAGCTAGCAATAATGACTGACACAATTCCTGCAAAGCCAGCATACAATGGCGTTCTACCAAGCAAAAGAGCGCCGATAACAATGATGATCGGCAAGATTAAAATACCTCGTTCCATCATTACTTTCTTAACGAGTGGAATGGATTCTTTACTTAATCCTTTTAACCCCTGTTTTTTTGCTTCTAAATCGATCGCAATGATCACTGCTGCATAATAAAGCAAACTTGGAATAATAGCCGCTAAAATGATGGTAGTATACGAAACGTTCAAAAAACCTGCCATAATAAACGCGGCCGCTCCCATAATAGGAGGCATAATCATTCCACCCGTGGAAGCCGTAGCCTCAACTGCACCTGCAAATCTTGGTTTCAGACCAATCCCCTTCATTAAAGGAATGGTAAAGCTTCCTGTAGTCGCAACATTCGCTACTGCACTGCCACTCAAAGATCCGGTTAACGAGCTTGAAATGACAGCTACCTGCGCTGGACCACCACGTCTTCTACCAGCAACCGCCAACGCCAATTCATTAAAAAATTGGGAAGCCCCACTAGCGGTTAAAAACGCTCCAAACAAAATAAAAAGAACAATATAGGTCGAGGCAATCGATAACGTCATCCCGAAAATTCCCTCTGTCGTCATATACATACGATAAAGTAGTCGCTCAATACTGAACCCCGCATGACCAAACATCCCTGGAAAATAAGGGCCAAACATCGCGTAGATAATGGCGATTGCAGAAAGCAACGGAATAAAAATTCCTATCGTTCTTCTAGACGCCTCTAATAACACCACAATTGTGATAATGGCAAATATATAATCTTGTAAAATGGCTTGCGATTGCCTTTCTACATGAATATTCGTATAGAAAAGGACAATGTAAGCAACGCCTGCTAAGCCTAAAACCATAAATAAAATATCTAGAATACTCATTTTCGCCTTAGATGATTTCTTAGTTGTTGGGTACAAGATAAATGTTAGTGCGATTAAAAACCCTAAGAAGATACCATTTCGATAAATCTCTTGGATCGTCGAAAAACCATTTGTATAAATCGCAAAAATAGAGAGGCCAGCAGCAATGATGACCATCACTATTTTCATCCAACCCTTTAATTCTCTCAAACCTCCGCCAGCCTCGTTATCAACAACCGCCTCTACCTTCTGGTTTTGCTCCATTTGATTGGGCACCTCACTTTTTAAAAGAATTAAAATGGAAATGGGTTTAACCCACCTCCATTTTCTCCGTTACTTTGCTTCTGGCGGAATGAGTTCTTCTGGAATATCCATACCTACTTCTTCAAAGTACTTATAGGCACCAGCGTGCAGCGGTGCGGGCAGTCCATCTAAAGCTGTCTCCAGTGTCATTTCTTTCGCTGAACTATGGACGTCATACATAAAGTCTAAATTCTCAAACAACGTTTTCGTTAGTTGATAAACCGTTTCTTCATCTAAATCAATCGTAGCAACTAAAATATTAGGCTGTGCGATAGTTTCAATATCTTCCGTCTGATTCGGATAGGTTTCAGCAGGAATGGTATATTGATACCATGCATTAGATATGTCCGTGATCTGCTCAAATTGCTCATCACTCACTTCTAACACACTTGCTCCAACATTACTCGCATACATATCCGTAATGGCTGCTACAGGAACACCCGCAGGTAGCGATCCCCCATCCAATCGTCCATCACGCATAGCAGAAATCGTATCATCATAACCTAAGTATTCTGGTGTAATATGATCTTTTGTAAGACCAAGACCTTCCATAATAACTAGCGTCGATTGCTCTGTACCACTTGCTTGAGGACCAACTGAAAATGATGTGCCCTCAATATCAGCGATCGTTCCAGTTTCAATTTCACTATCCTTTAAGACAAAATGCTCAACATTTGGCCAAATCATTGAAATCGTTCTTAAATCCTCATACGCCTTTCCTTCAAAGCTCCCTTCTCCGTTATAAGCCTGATCCGTCATCAATCCTTGCAGTATGGAAAAATGAGCTTCCCCTTCCTTCATCAAATCAATGTTTTCAATCGATCCTGCAGATGATTGCCCACTCGCGTTGATCCCTTCCTCTTTCAACTCTTGTGACCACAGATTCCCCAACCCTACACCGATCGGGTAGTATGTACCACCAGTAGATGCCGTTGCGATTGTAATAAATTGATTACCGTCCCCTGTTCCTCCTCCTGGACTACAGGCACTCAGAACAACAAGTAAACTTGCAAGCATGACTAATTTAAATTTCTTCATCTAACTAACACCCCTTTATTGTAAGCGCTTTATTCAAGTTGTATTACAAGCATATAATAGGACCAGATGACAATCAATGATTAATTTTTAGAATCATTGAATCATTTAGAATAAAATATTAATCGTCTCATTCACTCCCGACAAGCATGAGGCGCACTGGCTACACGGTTCATTAATCGTGGCCACTGAAAAGTAATGCTTTTGAAAAAACAAAGAAATTAAGGGAACCAAAGACGTCTCCCTCAATGCGAAACGAGCCTAGCCTTAGAAGAGATTCTAGAGGCTCGTTTTTTCCTGCTATTTTAATTCCCCTTCAAAAAGAGGACTTTTTCAGTGCCCTGGATAATCTCCGCCTGAGGTTTTGTCTGCGGAAAATAAAGTAGTAAAATACAGATAAAAAGTACAATAAAACCATGCAGAAAGATTCTAAAAAATGCAAGTTTTTCAGCAGCCTCCGTTAATCACTTTGGGGATTTTATTTTCAGGCACACAAAAACCCCAGGCGAGTGATTATGTCCTGAGGTGATGGAGCATGGATCGTTCAATAAAAATAAAAAATCCCACTTCAAAAAAAGTGGGATTCACGTTTATTATTCAACTTCAAAGAATACTGAAGAACCAAACATAGGCTCGTATGATACTTTGAAATCATCAGCAATTTCGATCTGATTTGCAAAGTATCCTTCTACTATGCCACCGTTGTATGCGTTACCAGTGAATACATCAGGAATAACGACAGATGTATTATCATACACGTCTCCACTGTCTGAGTTGAACTTGAAATCATATTCATCTAAGAATAAATAATAATCTTCAGTTTCCGCACTAGTAACTTCTGCTTTTACCTTAACCAAAACATATTCATAACCTTCTGCTGGTTCGTCATTAAATTGATTTTCATCTGCTACGATCTGATTTGCTTCTTCACCTTTAATCACTTCAAGAAGCGTAAAATCAACTGTAGCGTCATATGATTCGGATTCATCATCATAAATACTTTCATCAACTGTTATCGTGTCACCAAACGGTAATGGGTTGGAACGTGTTCCAAGATTAGATTCTCCCTCTTCATCATCACCTTCATCTTCTGAAACTTCCTCTTGACCATCTCCGTTTCCTTCATTTGCTCCTTCGTCATTCGAGTCAGAGCTGTCACTACCACAAGCAGCTAGAAGTAAAACTAATAATGCAATTAATACGTAATACATTTTTTTCAAAGTAATCCCCCCAGAAATAGTTTCCAAATAATTATATCAAAAAGCTTATGAAAAAAGACCTAATTTTATAATGTTCAAATTTTCAGTCTTTTTACCCTCCTGTGACGCGGTCTTTCGCTGCCGAACGATTCAGGATTCTGGGTTGTGAATAAGTTTGGTGAGCTGACCATTCTACAAACGCTTAAAGCATGGACGAACGCTTTTGTAGAATCACTCGAAAACTATGAGGGATTAAATGTTAAAAGTGAGCCTATGAATGTGAATGGATTTGAGGTTAAAATAATCAGAGCAACTGAAGTTCGTACCATTTTAGAAGGACAAGCAGCCAGAATCGCTGCTACGTATATGTCAGAGGAGGATCTTGCGTTACTCTCCGAATGCATTCAC
>NZ_JBFMIA010000174.1:0-267 GCF_040801915.1 Jeotgalibacillus marinus
CGCTGACCTCCTGCGTGCAAGGCAGGCGCTCTCCCAGCTGAGCTAAGGCCCCATAGGATTATTTATAGGAGTATATGGTGGGCCTAAGTGGACTCGAACCACCGACCTCACGCTTATCAGGCGTGCGCTCTAACCAGCTGAGCTATAGGCCCCTATCTTACCTATGTATTTATTGAGTTCAATGACATTGAACCCTCAAAACCAAACAACCAAAACGTCATACGTTAACTTTATTGTTGCATTCCGACCTGCCATAAATGACTCAGC
>NZ_JBFMIA010000175.1:0-267 GCF_040801915.1 Jeotgalibacillus marinus
GAACATCGATCCCGAATACCTGACGACAACTCCTTGGAGGTCCAGATGAACGACATGCATGAGGCAGTGACCCTGCCCGATCCTGCCGTGAAACGGCTCCTGCATCCGACGGTGCTACCCGAAGCCCGATCGTTGTACGTGCGCGGATGGTGGTTCGGACGACTGTGCTCGCCTCCGATCGTCGTGGCCATCGGGGCGATCGTATGGCTGATCAGCGGCAACCTGTTCGCCTCGCTCGTGGCGCCGCTGAGTACGTTCGCCATCGCG
>NZ_JBFMIA010000176.1:0-267 GCF_040801915.1 Jeotgalibacillus marinus
CAGAGCCGCTCACTACAATCCGCCCACAGCCTTCGGCCCGCTGCAGATCTTTGTCGCACGGATTCCGCGCACTCACTTCCGGCGCATTAGAACTGCTTGAATCGCCGGTGAGATCAGACTGTAACGGAACGCCGAACATCGGCCTCCACCGACTGGTCGGCTCATCCTGAAGGGACAATCCGAAAGCATGTGTTTGACCACCGCATGATCTCGCCCCTCGCATGGATGGAAGAATCGGTCGCTTTAGGCCCACTCGATTACAAAGTG
>NZ_JBFMIA010000177.1:0-267 GCF_040801915.1 Jeotgalibacillus marinus
GGTACGAAGTCGACTGTCCAACCGGTACCCCAGGGGCTAAAGCCCCGAATCCTCTATCGCACGTTTCGGCACGGCTCAAGCCGTGCCCTTAACAAAACCACAAAGCAAGTTGCACCACAAAGCAAGTTGCGATCTGGCACGGCCAAAAGTGTGCCCCTAACAAAACCACAACCATTCATTCCGGACACGCTATCTGCCCGGGCAAGCAAATCCTAGCGATCAATAGCTCCGAGCACGATGTCGATGGAGCCGATGACAGCCACGACG
>NZ_JBFMIA010000178.1:0-267 GCF_040801915.1 Jeotgalibacillus marinus
GTTTATTCCCGGCACCGGCACCCGCTACGGCTTGAAACAGGACTGGTGGTATGACGGTCGCCGCGACGTCGTCGAATCAACACGCGCTGCATTGGATTACCTGTAGTCACTTCACGACGAATTCAACGGTGACTGGCTGTTGGCCATCGCGGCCTACAACTGCGGTGAGATGGCTGTTGAGCGCGCGCTGGATGCCAATCGCGCCAAGGGCAAGCCGCTGGACTTCTGGAGCCTGAAGCTTCCCAAAGAGACCCAGGCCTACGTACC
>NZ_JBFMIA010000179.1:0-267 GCF_040801915.1 Jeotgalibacillus marinus
CCCCTCCTCCCCCCCCCCCTTTCCCCCCCTTTCCCCCCTCCCCCCCCTCCTTCCCCTCCTCTTCCCTTCCTTCCTCTTTTTTCTCCTTTTTTCCCCCTCCCTCTTCTCTTTCTCCTTCCTTCTTTTTTTCCCCTTCTCCTCTCCCTTTTCTCTCCCTCTTTCCTCTTTCTTTTTCTCCCCTCTTCCTCTCTCTCCTCCCTTCCCCTCCCCTTCCTTTTCTCTCCCCCTTTTTCTCTTTCCCTCCTTTCCCCTCCCCTCTCCCTCCTC
>NZ_JBFMIA010000180.1:0-267 GCF_040801915.1 Jeotgalibacillus marinus
TTTTCCCTCCTTTCCCTCCCCTCCCCCCTCTCTTTCCCCTTCTCCTCTTCCCTCTTCCCTTCTCCTTTCTCTTCCCCCCTCTCCCCCCTCCTCCTCCTTCTTTCTTCTTCTTTCCCTCTTTCCTTTTCTTTTCCCCCTTTTCTTTTTCCTCTCTCTCTCTCTTTCCTTCCTTTCTTTCTTCCTCCCTCCCCCCCTTTTTCCCTCCTCTCCTTTTCTCTCTCCCCCCTCTCTCTTCTCCCTTTCCTTCCTCTTCTTTCTTCCTCCCCC
>NZ_JBFMIA010000023.1:0-31843 GCF_040801915.1 Jeotgalibacillus marinus
GGGACTTGTGTCATTGACTCTACTGGACAAACAGGATCAATTTTATGATGGTTTTGACTCATTAACTATCCTCCTTTCTTATTTAGATGGGTATGTGGTGCTAGTCTCTGATAATTTTATGGGCATCCTTGAAACTCTACTCCAACTTGCACGTTTATTACGACAAGTTGTCGCCCGCATGGATCAGTTGTCAACGCTAAATCGAATGTAGTCTCAGTTATTTCAAAACAATCGAGACAAGGCGGTTCTTGCCCACATGTAAAATCGATGATTTGATTAACACATGTTGTCGTATCACAACAAATCGAACAAGGTTCATTTATAACCATTCCGCTAATTGGGTTTAATGGTCCTACATTCGCATGCATTCTTGCGCATCCTACAATACGTACCGCTTCAATGAACACGGGACACTCTAACTCTCCATTACAAGGGTTTACTACGGTTCCTGTTGTTTCAATTGTTTCTAAGCAACACTCTAATTCACTAAAGTCCAAAGCTATACAAGGATCGTCTTCAGATTCAATCATAAATCCGTCTGGTACTACACTCGTACAACAAAAAGATATGACATTAACACATTCTTGTTGTACACCAACAGGAGGATCGATGATTTCTATTTTTTTATTTCTCAAATCTTTAATCTTAATATTTGAATTTCTCAACACATTTACTCCCTTCTCATAATCTGTTAATAGTATATGATAGTGTATCTAATTGGTTTGGACGACTATCATAAAAACCCTGCGTATTTAAGTGAATGCCAGCGCATTGCTTGATCACCGATGATCAACTAGGGATAAATAACAAAGATGAACAGACTAAACAGACCATGCAAAAGCGTGGTCAACCGACTATACATCTTTCATAAACAACTCGTCTCCGACCAGGTAAGGGAAATAGCATCTTAATAACCCCAACTAATCTACCCCTCCATAGTTTGTGGAATAAAAAGTTAATTTAACTAAAAATAATATATGTAACATTTGCTTAGCATTTATGTTTACTCGACGAGGCATAAAACAAGCAGCATGATGTAGATGGATTTTTAAAATTTCTATTATATTCACTCACATAAAAATGAGCCTCCTTTCCCGCTTTGGAAAGGAGGCTCATTTTTTATTTTTTAAAAACTTCATTGCAAATGTTTTCGCTGCATCGTTCGTCCGTTATAGATGAAACATATCCCTTTGCCATCAACGACCGTTTCAAGGTGCACTGTTTTGCCCCATAATTTATATACATGTGGAAGAACACGTTCTAAATAATCGATATCTAGTTCAGTTCCCTCATATTTGTGTATCAAAAAGAGTTCTCCATTTTTTAAGTAATCGCCATTTTCAACAACGATATACGGGAATCCACCATTTACTCTTGATGAAATCAACTCATCCCTTACGCCTTCCCATTCCTTATCCACAATCCGGTAGTCTCGACCTGACCGCTGAAATAAAAACATATCTTCTTGCTCGACAAAGTCTTTCGTTAAATAATTTCGAATAAATGACTGATCCGATTCGATCTCTCTTACTTCAAATATTTTCTCTCGGCCACTATTAGGTTTGATACCATTTCGCACCATTTCCTCATCTGGATTATTCCAACGTTCTTCGATGTGTTCGAACAATTTTAACCCCAAATAATATGGGTTGATCGATGTTTTTGACGGTTGCACAACATTTGCATTTAGCTTTGCAAATTCAACAGATTCCCCACTTGTTAAATCAAGTTCTCGCATAATTTTTTGATGCCAATACGAGGCCCAGCCTTCGTTCATAATTTTCGTTTCAAGTTGTGGCCAAAAATAAAGCATTTCTTCCCTAACCATCGTCATTATATCTCGCTGCCACTCCTTAAGTTCTCTACTGTATTGTTGGATAAACAACATCACATCTTTTTCAGGTTGAGGAGGGAACTTCTTTCTCTTTACTCTTGGTCTAATCGGTGGTTTGTTTCTATCATCCATCGACCACAAGTCATCATACGGAGATATTTTCTTCTTTTTCTCTTCTACCTCCCACTCATCCACTTTCCAATCAAATGATGAACGGTAGAATGATGGATCAACATGTTCTTCAATTGCTAAAACGGCATCTAAAAATTCTTCCACCTCATGTTTGCCAAATTCCATTTCATACGCACGAATTCGCTCAGCAGTCGCTGTCATACTATTTACCATATCTCGCTTCGTTTGACTGAATCGAACATTATTTTTAAAAAAATCACAGTGCGCCAAGACATGCGCAACGATAAGTTTGTTTTGAATCAAGGAATTCGTATCCAATAAAAATGCATAGCAAGGATTTGAATTAATTACAAGCTCGTAAATTTTACTTAACCCTAGATCATACTGCAGTTTCATGCGGTGATATTGTTTGCCAAAACTCCAATGTGAAAACCTCGTCGGCATCCCGTAAGCTCCAAATGTGTAAAGAATTGAAGCAGGGAGTATCTCATACCTCATCGGGAAAAAATCGAGTCCAAAGCCTTTAGCGATCTCGGTAATTTCATCAATTTCTTTCATCAAGTCCTTCTCAACCAACTTACTTCACATCCTTTCCATCCATAGAAAGTATATGAGAGAGCGGGAAGAACATGAATCAATTCAAAGTACTGCTACTCAATTCTCTGGGTAAGCTAATAACTAAGTCACCGAAGCTTACTGTGTTCATAATCGTATTCACCTAAAACACTATTGGTTTATTTTCAGTAAATTCTAATGTAATGTACCGTTTTTCTAATCTATACATGGGAAAAGAACATTTCCAGTTTTTATGACTACATGTACAAATGCCTTTAAAAGCTGATTCTCAGTGCTTTTCTCCTCAATTTTCCGAGAACCAAATGATCGTTTTCAGCACATACTATTTATAGTATCTCATGAAAGGAGGAAACAGTGTAAACATGTATACTGACTACGATCGTACCTTACTCTATCTGTACCGTAACTCATGGGATGATTTGTTGATTTTAATGGTACGATCAAAAGATGATCTCTTATCCAAAAAAATAAAAAAGCTTTTAAAAGGGATTCACTACCCTCAACAACAAGAAAAAACTGCAAACCAGTATGTGGAATTGTTCCGCTACGCTGAACATTGTGCTTCACTCCACAGACCTATTGATGCCAGTATATTATAACTTCAAATCCCATCCCTTCCATCCATTGACCGTTTTTGAGTGTATAATGTAAAATTAAACCATGCGCTCCAGTTCAATGAATGGAGAGGATTTTTTCATAACAACTGGAAACGTTTAATTTCCATTAGTTCCTGTAAAAAAGATTTTAAACATCTTTTATACCTATAATACCCCATAAGAATCCTTTTATTTTATTCCTTGACTAAGGTCTTCAAAAGATCTATGGAAATTTTTGAGTGACTTCTATCTTATTCGCTTATTACCAAATGGGGACCCATACATTTACAAATTTTAATGTGAAGCTAGACCATGTTTTACAGCGTAAAGAGCTGCTTGCGTACGGTCACTTACTTCTAGCTTGGTAAATACGTTGGAGATATGGGTTTTTACTGTTTTTTCTGTTATAAAAAGAGCGCTCGCAATTTCTTTGTTGCTTTTGCCTTTTGTTAGCTCGAGCAAAACGTCTTTTTCTCGATGTGTGAGCTGATGAACTTCATGTGGTGAAGGTTCACTTTTATTAATACGCTTCAATAAGTGATTTGTCACTTTTGGATGAAGCGTGTTTTCACCCTTGACAAGTTTTCGAATGGAGGAAACAAGTTCATCTGGTTCGATGTCTTTAAGTTGATAACCAGCAGCACCTGCTTCAATCGCAGGAATGACGTGGTCTTGGTCAGAAAAGCTTGTTAGCATCATAATTTCCGTCTTAGGCAAGCATTGTTTGATTTCTCTTGTTGCTTGAATGCCGTCCATTTCTGGCATCACTAAATCCATCAATACTACGTCAGGTTGGAGCTGCTTGACTAAATTAACAGCTTCTCTTCCGTTTTTTGCTTCTCCAACGATTTCAATATCCTTTTGCGTTTTCAAGAAAAAGACCAGTCCTCTTCTGACAACATGATGATCGTCGACGATCAATAATCGAATACCCACTACGTTTCCTCCTTCATCCTAGTAAGGTAAAGTCACATAAATTGTTGTCCCCTTACCTGGTGTACTATCTACTTTAAATGATCCACCTAACAACGTCGCTCGTTCTTGCATGCTGTTTATGCCAACTGATGGCAATGAACGTATGTGCTGTGCATGAAATCCACAACCAAAGTCTCTGATCAATAGGTCAATTTTATTTGAATAGGATTCGATGTAAATAAATACTTTTTGTGTTTGCGCATGCCTTTTACAGTTTGTCAGTGCCTCTTGACATATACGAAAAATGGTTTCCTCTACTTTTGAAGGTAGAGAGACCACACCTTTAATTTCTATACTTACATCCAATCCTAGCAGATCCCCGTAACCTTTTACTGTTGCTGTAATACCACCTTCCAACCCTCTCGGACGAAGCTGCCAAATGAGCGCTCTCATTTCTGTGAGCGCTTCTTGTGCAAGTGATTGAAGACCATTAAAGGTTTCTTTTACTTCCTTCGTGTCTGACATTTCTGCCCCACCCCGAGCCGTTAATGTGATTGAAAATAACAGCTGGTTCACAGCATCATGCAAGTCGCGAGCTAATCGATTTTTTTCTTGCATAAGGGCTATCTCTTGTTCTTTTTTTGTAAGCTGAATTCGTTTAATCGCTGAGCCAATTTGAAACGCAACAGACTCTAACAAAGCTAACTCCTGTTCTTCAAACTCACGTTGCCCAGGTGTTGCTACATTTAATAAACCAAAGTGCTCATTCCCAGATTGCAACGGAACAGTCGCATGATGAGTCAATCCACCTGTTCCCTCATGTTTTTGATTAAGTGCATCAACTATCCGCTTACATTCTATGATATTCGAAGCTTTTTTCAGTGATCCTGTTTTAAAACGATTCACACACCAACATCCACCAACTTTCATAAAATGGCAATTATTTTCGAGAAAGGCTTTAGGCAAATGATTGTGTGCAACCAATGAATGCTTGCCATTTTCTTCGATGAAAAAAATCCAACCTGCATAAAAATCAGTACCATTCAAGAATTTCTCTAATGCATCTTGAAGCATGGATTCTAGTTCAGTTTCCTCATTAAGTAATTCCGCAATTTCTTTTAAAATCATAACGTTTGACGGATCACTCAAACTGCACACCTCTTTTCACTTTCTAAGTATAATTGAAAGATTGGAACAATATATTCCTCATATGTCTGAATTCTTACTCAGACTCTTGACTGATAAGAAACAACTGTAAATAATCCCCTCCTGTACTTAGATGAAAAAACGCAGCATCCAAATGGAAGCCACGCTTTTAACATTGCATTTAGATAACTGCATTTACCTTTGCCATAAAGGCTTCTTTAATATGAGCTAGTTTTTCTTCACTATGTTCCACGCTTGTCCCAACTACGCTAAAGTAAAACTTAACCTTAGGCTCTGTACCGCTTGGACGCACACAAACCCAAGAACCATCCTCTAAAAAGTATTTCAACACATTAGATGATGGGAGTAAGATATCTTCTTCTGTTCCTTGAACAGTGAACAAACGTTTTAATGTCCCATAGTCTTCTTGCAAATGCACAGTAAGGTTGTCAATTTCACGAATCGGATTTTCACGGAAGGAGGATAGGATGGACTGAATTTTGTCAGCTCCTTCCTTCCCCTTTAATGTCAGTGATTCCAATCCTTCCCGGTAATAACCGTGCTGTTCATACAATGCGAGCAAGACTTCATACAATGTTTTTCCTTCGTTTTTATGATAAGCTGCAGCTTCAACAGCCAACAGGGCAGCTTGAACAGCATCTTTATCTCGCGCGAAGTCTTTAACTAAATAACCATAGCTTTCTTCATAACCAAACAAGAAAGTATGTTCACCACTTGCTTCATACTTTTTAATTTTTTCTCCGATAAATTTAAATCCAGTAAGGACGTCTTCTGTTGTAACGCCGTAATGCCCAGCTATTTTTCGTCCGATTTCTGACGTTACGATTGTTTTAAAGACACGACCGTTAGCTGGAATGATGCCTTTTTCTTGCTTACGCGCTAACAAATAATCTAGTAAAATAGCACCTGTTTGATTTCCTGTAAGTAAAATATATTCACCATCTGAACCTTTTACTGCAAGGCCTAAACGGTCACCATCAGGATCAGCTGTAATCAATAAATCAGCATTTATTTTTTTCCCGTCACGAATGGCATATTCAAATGCTCCCGGTTCCTCAGGATTTGGGGAAGCTACTGTCGTAAACTCTGAATCTGGTTGTTCTTGTTCTTTTACGATATGTATATTTTCATAGCCGAGTGCATTAAATCCACGTTGCACCATGTCGTTTGAAGCGCCATGGAGTGGTGAAAAAACGACTGTTAGATCCGTTTCTTTTGCCAATTTAGGCTGTTGTGAAACAGTAATTAGATGTTCAACGTATGAATCATCAACATCATTTGAAATAATTTTAATCAGACCAGATTGTTTAAATTCTTCCAACGAACCTACTTCAATCGATAATTCATTATCTATCTTATTAATTTCGTCAATTACTGCTGCTGCATCTTCTAAATTAAGCTGTGCGCCATCTTCTCCGTAAACTTTAAAACCGTTGTATTCAGGTGGGTTGTGACTGGCCGTAATCATGCCTCCCATAAAAGTATGTAAAAACCGAACGGCAAATGATAGTTCAGGTGTTGGACGCAAGGCTTCAAACACATATGCTTGAATTCCGTGTGAAGCAAGTGTTCGTGCAATTTCCAAAGCAAATTCAGGCGATTTTCTGCGGCAATCATAAGCAAGAACGACTCCGCGAGATTTTGCTTCTTCCCCGTATTTTTCAATGTATCTCGCTAGTCCTTCAGCTGCTTTACGGACCGTATACAAATTCATACGATTTGTTCCCGCTCCAATTTCACCACGCATACCGCCTGTTCCAAATTCCAAGTTTTTATAAAAAGCGTCTTCTTTTGCTTTTTCATTGTCCTGCATAAGGATAAGTTCAGATCGAATATCTTCATCAAGATGATCATATTGCTGCCATTTATTATAGGTTTGCAAATAACTCATTGTATTTCCTCCCGAAGTCTGTGACTAAAGTTGTTCATTCTATTGTATCAGATTCACCATACAAACTCTACAAAGGTCGTAATATTCAGTTAATAGATAATTGACTGCCACTTTTTTATTTAAAAAAGGATGAGTTGTAGTGAAGATTTAAGAGAACACCACAATTTAGAAGGTACATCATATGCTACATCCATTATCGTGCGTAGGAGCCCGTCTTAACAGAATGAGTTCGCTAGCAGACGAACTTATTTAGACAAGTATCAGACATAATTACAGCCTTCTCATTGCTAATTCAACTAAATGATCTTGTTTTTCAAGAGGTTACATTTTACAATTTTCATTGACTGCTATTATAATTTTATGGACAATGTAGAAATGAGGCAACAATATGACCAAACAAATTGAAAATCGATTGTTTGCTGTATGGGCAACATCGTTTCTCGCTACGATGGGATCCCTCTATTTTTCAGAAATACGAGGCTATACACCATGTGAACTATGTTGGTATCAACGAATTTTTATGTACCCAATCGTCATTCTTCTTACTGCTGCTATTATTAAAAAGGATGCGAAAGCTGCTCTGTATTCTGCTACGTTGTCTGGAATTGGGGGAGCGATCTCGATCTATCACTATAGTGTTCAGAAGATCAATTTCATGGCCGACTCAAGTCCCTCGTGTGGACTCGTTCCATGTACAGGTGAATACATCAACTGGCTTGGTTTTATTACCATTCCGTTTTTAGCACTCACAGCTTTTACTATTATTTTCGTGTTAAGCATTTCCATTTTAAAACAATTGAAAGGAGCAACAACTAAATGAAAAAAATTATCGTATTTGCATCGGTCATTGTTGTTATATTTGCAGCCATTGCTATTATTACCAACATGCAAAACGCTTCAAAAACTGAGGGAAACATCTATGGTAAAGATAAGCTAAAACAGTCAACGATCGAATTGCTTGATGACGAGAATTATCAAAATCAAATTGTACCTGAGGAACTACAAGCACAAATTGACAGTGGGGAACCAACAACCGTATACTTTTTCAGCCCTGAATGCTCACATTGTTTAGAAACTACACCTATACTTGCTCCATTAGCAGAAGAGATGGGCGTTGACATGCTTCAGCTGAATCTTATTGAATTTCCTGAAACGGGTGGAACATACGGCATTTACCAAACGCCAACACTTGTTTATTTTGAAGATGGGGAGTTTGTGGATGGAATCGAAGGAGCTGCTGCTGAAAGTCATTATGAAGATTTCTTTAATCGCTATGTTTTAGATCGTGAAAGCTAATACTGTGAAATCCTCTCCGTCTAATTGGGGAGGTTTTCTTTTTCTTTTTACTATAAACTTGATACATAAACTAATGCACCCTAAAGGAGAAAAATAAAGATGAAACCACACACATTTACCATTAACATTCCACACGATTTAGTTGGGATTACTATAGAGGAAGCGCTAAAAACATACTGGGGCTTTAGTAAAAAAACGATTCATCAATGGCGCATGGACAAGGCGATTGATTTAAATGGAGAGCTTACACAGTGGAAAGTCGAACTGGCTTCTTTCGATCGTCTAAGTATACGACTTAGTGAAGAAGCGCAAACGTATCCAGCCACGGACCTAGCGATTTTGCCTCTTTATGAAGATGATCATTTATTGATTGTGAATAAACCTGCTGGCATGGACACTCATCCAAATAGCCCTGCCAATACTAATACATTGGCTAATGGTGTGGTTCACTATTTAATGAGTAAAGGTCATAACGGCTATGCACAACCAATCCACCGCCTCGATCGCGACACAACCGGCGCCATTCTTTTTGCAAAGCATTCTGCTGTAAAACCATTGCTTGATCGATTACTTGAACAACGTCTAATTAAACGGACTTATTGGGCTTTAGTTGAAGGTGAAATGAAGAAGAACTCTGGGACGATTAAAGACCCGATTGGAAATGATCGTCATCACAATACAAGAAAACGTATTTCTCCAAATGGTCAACACGCGATTACGCATTTTAAAAAAATCAACTTTAAAGAGGACCTACACGTAACATGGCTAGAACTAAAATTAGATACTGGCCGTACCCATCAGATACGTGTTCACCTTTCTTATTTAGGTCATCCATTAGCTGGGGACGAGTTGTACGGAGGGAAAAAGTCTCCTGATTTTATGGCTCAAGCACTTCACGCTGTTCGATTATCCTTTAAGCATCCACTGACAAGTGAAATCATTGATGTAAAAGCTCCTGAATTGCACGTTCCACCACGTTTTAACTAAATTATTGAGTTATTGAAAAGGATTTAAAATAGAATAATTTATCCAAGACACTCTTCCTTATCCTTAAAAAGATAAGATAAAGCACTGGACTATTCCCTCACGAGCTGCATAAAATAAAGGTATTTGATCGTTCGATCGTGTTCTTATTTACGAACGAATAAAAATCACTAGGAAAGTAGGCGAATAGTGTGACGTTGTTAATTATAAGTGGAAGTTCCAGAAAGAATGGAAATACGGAGACACTAGCAAAGGAAGCGGCATCTCAATATAATGGTGAGGTTAAGTGGATTCATTTACGAGAGAAAAATATTCAGCAGATTGTAGATGAAAGACATGAAGAAGCAGGTTTTACACCAGTTGATGATGATCATCTTGAGCTAGTAGAACAAATGTTACAAGCTGATGTTCTTCTATTTGCCACTCCCGTATACTGGTATGGTATGAGTGGATACATGAAAACTTTCATTGATCGATGGTCACAAGCTATGAGAGATGAAGATCTTGATTTCAAGAATCGCATCAAAAATAAACCATCCTACCTTATAATTTGTGGAGGCAACGAGATCTCCATAAAGGGAATACCTCTTGTTCTTCAATTCCGTCACACATTTGAGTTCTTAAGCATGGACTTTAAAAAATACTTTATTGGGGAAGCAAGACGACCAGGTGACATACTTAACGAACCTCATCAACTTGCTCAAGCTAAGCTTTTACTGGAGTAGAGATCCTTTTTCTCTAAACGCATAGCTTTGAAATGTGAAAGTATAGAAAAACCTTAGAGAAATTACCCTGATGAGGTAATTTCTCCTTTTATCTGAATCTCATTCTAACCTTGTAATACAGACTTTGTAAGACCGATGTGTATCGGGTTCCTCCGTCGCTATGAAAGATATCCTCTTCTCTTTAAAGCGCTTTCTATTGTCTTCAAAACAATTATTCTATCTTATTTTTGAACAATCTTGATCGCCTTTTCGTGTGCCTCTACAGTGCGTGTAATGTCTTCTTCTGTATGAACGACTGACATTGAGTAACGGTTAAGCGGTTTAGTATAGACTCCGAGCTTCAATAGTTCATAGTCAAGCTTTTTTCTCAAGGTAGTATCGGCTTTACCCATATCTCGGTAGTTTTTAATTCTGCTTTTTGAAAGGATGATGTTGAAAATACTGCCTTCTCCAACTGTCTGCATCGGGATGTCATAACGTTTATATACGTCTTCGAGCTGATTTCTAAGCGATCTCGTATTGAAGAAAAGTGCTTCCATTGTGCCTTCTCTCTCAAGCACTTCAATTGTCGCAAGTCCTGACGCTAATATTGTTGGGTGGCCATTGTATGTTCCGCTGTGGAACAATGCATCATTTTTGTTTTTATTTTCAGCGCCTGCCGTTAAAATATCTCTACCACGATCAGGGGCACTGATTTGCATGATTTCTTTCTTTCCTCCGATTGCACCTACAGGGAATCCACCACCAAGTACCTTTCCGAGCGCAGTAAGATCTGGTTTAATTCCGTATTTTTTTTGTGCCCCGCCAAGTGATAATCTGAATCCAGTTTTCACTTCATCAAAGATGAGCAGAATACCGAGTTCCTCTGTTAACGCTCTGAGCCCTGTTATGAATTCTTGATCAGCCGGAATGAATCCTCCTTGAATTGGTTCCATTATAATTGAAGAAATTTCATGTGCTCTTGCCCGTAAAATTTTCTCCGTCGATGCTAAATCGTTGAATGGGAGAATAACGGTATTTTCTACATAATAGTCAGGAATTCCCTGAGATTCTGGAACTGCATTCGGGATTACCGCGTCACCTGCTTGTTCCACTTCAGGATTGACACTCAGCAAAACTTGATCATATCCTCCGTGATAATGACCTTCAAATTTGGCAAGCTTCTGTTTCCCTGTATAAGCCATCGCAGTTCTGATTGCAAGCAACGTAGCTTCTAAGCCGGAGTTTGTAAATCTGACCATTTCAATCCCCGGGTAAAGTGAAATTAATTTTTCAGCCATGACCGTTTCTAAACGGTGAGGCGTACCAAAAATCGTTGTGCCTGCTTCCTTCATTTGTCCCATTGCTGCTTCAAATACAGAAGGATAACCATGACCTAGAATCAGTGCACCGTAACAGAGGAGGTAGTCGATATATTCATTTTTGTCGACATCATAAAGCTTACTCCCCTTTCCCTTTTCCATAATGATCGGGTGAGGAGCGATATACTTGATATTTGCTGTAACACCACCTGGGATCACTTTTTTCGCATTCTCGAATAACTGCGCTGATTGCTTTGTATTCTCAGATAATAGCTCTAATTTTGTTGTCTCCAACAGTAGAACCTCCACATCTTTTTAATTTTTCTTTCTTTTTTCATACTAACATGAAATCACTAGTATCGAGTCGTTTTTTAACAGAATAATCTGAAATTATTTTTGAGACAATAAGACAAGACCTGAATAAGGGTACTGAACTATTGATATGAGACCATTTTATAAAACACCATTTAGACTTCCATCCATAGAAATTCTTTTGGAGGGATGGAAGTCTAATTTTCTTGGATTTCTTTATTATGATTAATTTACCTTCTATTTTTCTTTGACTACTGCCCATTTAGTTTCACTTGTATATACGTTTATGCCCACGCAAAACACCTCCGATAAATGTACTTGTTTACAGTAACATTTACGAAGGTGTTTTATATTGTCTCAATAAGGTTAGTCCAAAGCAGTGTTCCCCGATTAGGGGTTCTTCTACTTTAAGGAGGTTAGTCATTTTAGGCAAGGTCTCTTGATGTAATTGTTACCAGTTGTGCGAGAATCGATTGATTGTTATTGATTTATTTTTTCTAGAAATGGTGCTAGGTCAATCTTTAAGTGGTCTGCCAAGCGTTTACCAAGTTCTGGGTCTGCCCGGTAGAAGTTGCAAATGGCAATCAAAACAGTTTGTTCTTTTTTAACTTGAGATAAATCATTAGTTAGGTTTTTGAGTAACTCTGCCTTCGTTTCTTCGCTGTAGCTGCGATAAATTTCTCCAGCCTGGTTAAAATTATCGACTTTAGTAATTTTTTGACGCCCCGCTACTCCGCTAATTGGCTGTTTTGACTCGGTGAATCCCTCCTCTTCAGCAGGGGTATCTTCATAGCTGTTTGGCTCGTAGTTGATGTGGCCTTTTGGTTGTTTCATAGGCATCGCACCGTCACGTTGATAGTTATCTACTTTCGCAAATGGACAGTTGATTGGGAGTTGAAGATAGTTAGGTCCCACTCGGTGACGCTGTGTATCTGAATAAGAGAATAGACGACCTTGGAGTAATTTATCTTCAGATGGCTGAATTCCTGGCACTAATACACCTGGATTAAACCCTACAGACTCTGTTTCTGCGAATACGTTCTCTACGTTTCGGTTTAAAATCATCGTTCCTACGTGATGATAAGGAAAGTCCTTTTCTAGCCAATCCTTTGTAGCATCAAGTGGATCAAAGTCATAGTTATCCATATCAGCAGGATCAAGGAGCTGCACAAAAAGATCCCATTCAGGGAAGTCTTCCTTGTCAATTGCTTGATAAAGATCATTACTCGCATGGTTAAAGTCTTTACCTTGAATTTTTTCAGCTTCTTCCATGCTCAAGCTTTCAACACCCACTTTTGGTACCCAGCGAAGTTTAATGTATGTTGTATTCCCGTGATCATTAACCCATTTTAATGAGTGAACACTTGATCCCCTCATATGGCGATAGCTCTTTGGAATTCCTTCATTGGTAAACAAGTGCACCATCATATTCGTTGATTCTGGTGATAGTGACATAAAGTCCCAATAACGAGATGGATCCTGGATATTTGTTCTTGGGTCTGGTTTAAGTGAATGAACCATATCGGGGAATTTAATTGTGTCACGGATGAAAAATACTGGTAAGTTATTCCCTACAAAATCCCAATTCCCTTCCTCGGTATAAAATTTTACTGAAAACCCACGAGGATCACGAAGTGTTTCAGGAGAATGATTTCCATGAATAACTGTTGAAAAGCGTGCAAAGACAGGTGTTTCTGTACCTTCTTTTTGAAATAAATGAGCTTTCGTATATCGCTTCATGCTATTTTTTGTGATAAATACTCCGTGTGCACCAGCTCCACGCGCATGGACGACACGTTCTGGAACACGCTCGCGGTCAAAATGAGCTAATTTCTCAATTAGTTGATAATCCTCTAATAGGATCGGTCCTCTTTCACCAGCTGTTCTTGAGTTCTGATTATCACCAATTGGTACACCTTGATTCGTCGTTAAACGTTTAGTCAATCTTTTCATCTCCCTATCTAGTTATTTAAATTAAAATAATTATTATTTGATATACTATATATTTTACTGAAAACAACAGCCGTGTCAACTATTTTATTTATAATTATTATAAAATGATAACTATAATAATAAAAACCTTTTCAATTTGACCTGTCATTCAAACGATGCCACAATTGAAAAGCTCGTTTTTACAAAAAATACACCTCTCAGTATATTAAAATGGAACAACAAAAATGACCGATTCACTTTAAGAGTTATTTATCGTTCATTTTCTTGACAGGGCTTTTTATCTGTATTATATTAAACCTTGTTACTAATAACTAAAAGTAACTAACTTAATTTTTGCAACTAAATCTAATTATATGGAGGAACATGAATATGTCTGTATCTACTTTAGAAAAAAATGTTCTGACGGTCATGCAAGAGCGTCGTTCGACGAAACAATATGATCGAAATGCGGAAATTTCGCGAGAAGAACTTATGGAGTTGCTTGAAGTTGCTGGTCAATCACCATCCGCTTGGAATCTTCAACATTGGAATTTCCTCGCGTTTCATAATAAAGAATCACAAGAAAAACTGCTTCCAATTGCATACAATCAGCAACAGGTTGGAGATGCGTCAGCAGTGATCGCCGTATTAGGTGATTTACGTGCAAATGAAAATGTTGATCCCGTTTTTGATTCAGCCGTAAAAGAAGGACAAATGCCAGAAGAAATCAAAAAAGCGTATACCGGACAAATTCAAGGGGCCTATGCAAACGAACAATTTGGACGCGATGCTGCTTTTACAAATGCTTCATTAGCTGCTATGCAATTGATGCTTGCCGCTCAAGCGAAGGGCTGGGATACATGCGCAATTGGTGGGTTCAACCCTGCTCAACTAGTGGAGGAATTCGACATTTCCGATCGCTATATTCCAGTAATGCTTATTACGGTTGGAAAGGGCACAGAAAAACCACGTAAGAGTAGTCGCTTGGATATCAACCAATTGGTTACGTTTGTCTAATCAAACTTCGACAGTTCGACGTGATTTTTTTACCGAACAGCTTGGTGATGGCATCTTCATTATCAAATGATCCAATCATTTGACGCTTACACCATATAAAGGGTCTTCACTACTCCTCGTTGAAGAAATCCACACAACTGTCGAAAAATCCTCTACAGGCTAAAGAGATAGTGCATTTATTGCACTATCTCTTTTTTGGTACTGTTGAAAAACATTTTGATAGAGAACATAGAGCCACTGTTTCAGTTCTACTACCATGGATGCTGCAATCCCAAACAATTCATGTATGATTTCAACTTCATTTTGGGCAGACTCCACTTGTCAGTGAGGTTGTCCTTTTTTCACCATATTCATTGCTTCCACGCTAACGCGAGGTTTACAAACATGAGGAGCAGCCAAGGCTTTCTTTAAAAAGCACTTGACTGTTTATTTATCTCTTAATTCGAAACGTATGTGAAAGTAAAAGGTCAATTGATGTATTTATATCGAGCAGTGGATTCAGAGAGGAATACGATATGGAAGTAAAAACAGATTGCTGTGGCTGAAGAAGAGAAGAAAATGGGATTTCAAACAAATTTGATTGGCAGACGCGTGTCCATGCATGCAAGCGCAGATTATACCGACTAAGGAAGAGAATCAAGAAAATCTTATTAGCATCTGGTTCTATAACGATTTGAATCTCGGTCTCTGTAGCAAGGAGGGGTGACAGGTGACTTAGATACCTTCGTATCAATTTGTTGTAGTTGTAATACTTTTACAGTAAGGTCAAGGACAATCTTTTCTCGTAGTGTATCAAACGTTTCATGCGCATCTACAGGACATGGAGAAAAGTCAATTTCAAAAAAATCTGCACTGACTAACTCGCAGTAGGGTTGCTCATTATAAAAAACTTTATTTTCAAAGAAGTATTTATCTTGACGTGGAGTAATCCCGTCTTTCGGATTAATTAATCGAGAACTACTTTCTGAAGATCCATTTAAAATCGGATTATTTAAAAATTCAGTAGCCCCACCGATTTCTGTGAAACCAGAAAATAGAACATCGGCAATTCGATCTTGAATGACGCCGTTACACTCCTTTGTCGCATATTCAATGTTTTTGCGAATAAATCCCCCTACAAATAATTTAGCTTTTGTTACGAAACGGTCTTCTCCTTTGGCTGCAAATTCTACAGGTACCAGTTTACATTGCGTTAAAAATACATCTTTCCCCACTCGCTTAATTTCGAATGCAGGTGGATCAAGTGGAATATCTGCTTCGACAACAATTTGAATTTTGGGCTCTACTAATACCACTGGAACTTTAACGAACGATACAGCAGGAGGAGTAGGTTTGATTGATTCACTCGTTAAAGGGGGTTGTGTCATTGATTCTACTGGACAAACAGGATCAATTTTATTATGGTTTTGACTCATTAACGATCCTCCTTTCTTTGAAATTTTCTTACCATTCTATAGTATTCTGCATATGGCATTCGTGTATAAGCGTATACAATAGTCATATCAAACATTTTTTATAACAAAAATGTAGTGGATAATCCCATCCTAATTTTAGACATAAGAAAAGGCAATCGGTAAGGTTATCAACTTGCATCTTTAGGGGTGGAGTGTCAACGATACGAATAGTTATATATCATATATATAGCTAAGACCGCCTTGTACACTAAATACTAAATATACAAGGCGGTCTTTGGTGTGTTAGTAAAAATATATGATTCCATGTGAACAGAGGATGAAAAGTGTTCGTGCGAATGACATATTAATAATGATTACTTCGGATTACTGAGTGGGAATTTTCATACACTACCGTAAATTATACTAACCGAATTGAACGCTTAAAATTTCCTCAGAATTAACAACCAAATAACCAGAAACAGTTCCAAAAGTAGCTATCTTAGCTGGTTCATTACAACAGCCCCCTAAGTTCTCAACAGTTTCTATAGCTCCACCAACGTTGACAGTTTCTATAGGTGTATTTGGAGGAACCGTAGCCAGAATGTTCTCAATAGCCATAAATGCATTCACCTCCTATTTATAAATTCAATATCTAGTATATTCATAAACTAGTGTAGTGATTGTAAGTATTCATAGCTGATAGACGAATCATAGGTTAGAGTAGCTTCAAAAAGATAGAGGCGTGTTCAGAGGCTTACGCCCAATATAAGCGTACACGCCAGTGAACACTTTTTTATACTTTATACTGTTTTTGGTGCCGCAACTCAAGAGTATTGATACCTAAGACGAAGTTGCTACAATTACGGAAGCTATTAGAGGAAAAACCGAATGTCAAAAACAAGTAAAGCAGCTGATATTTTAGGGGGTTCAAAATCCAACTCCTTAATGCTCCCTATGGTCCGCTTGCGTTGATAGCCTATATACAGGGCGATTCTAGCCTTTTTAAGAGGTTGTCCCTAGTTAAAATGTTGAATTCCCTACAAATTGTTGAGTTTGTCTCTCACAAATTTTTTTTTGAATCATAGAATATATAGAAGCTATTCTTTCATACTTCAGAAAGGAGGAAACATTAATGAAAAAAAAGAATAACTTTTTAGTAATTATTGTAATATTCGTTCTATTGATCATCGTAGGTTGTTCATGTTTCTTTTACTAAAATATGGTGGTTGTTAAATTAACCCACTAACTAGTTTCCCTCTTGTTTTAGGATAGAGACTGGATGGGAGATTAATAAGACAAAAAAGCAAAATTACGTATGGAAGCTCTGGCGGTTCGGCAGTACAATGGTTAAAGCAAGCCGATTACTGAAATCCTCGTTTAGGTTTGTCGACTTGGCGCGATATTCTAGCAAGCTGCCGATTTAATAAATTAATAGTATAAAACCTTCAAATAGGCTTAAAAAAGTCATCATAATTATCCTCTTCAACAGACGCAACAATTAAAAAACTCAATTTCTTTTTTTAACACTGAGAAATTGAGCTTTTATATATTTTAATGTTTTGACTACCCACCACTTATCCAACCTCACGGTCCTAATTGAAGTGGGGGATTCCTACTGATTGTTATGTCACTTATACCTCATCACAAGATATATAATACCCTCCTTGAGCCATACGTATTTCAACACGATAGAGTGCATTGTCTAAATAAAAAGTAATTGGCTTTACTTTACTTTCAAATCTTAGCTGTTCTTTGGACTCTGCAGCGTATTTTTCTATAGCTTCACAGATAAATTGAACAGATGGATAGGTCAATGCTTCATCTAATTCAATAAAAAAATTTTTTTTTAATAACCTTTTGAAAAATCCCCTTTTTTCTTTCATTGTATTCATTTCCCTTCTACTGTAAATTAATAGTTTTTCTGTGTTATATACGTAAACGTCAAGCAACCCCAAAATATCCATTTGATCAAACTTTTTTCAAACTGGATTCTTTTTGTTTACCGTAGAATGTGGATTTACATGAGATTTTTTGACCGAACTTTATTCCAAAAGGATTATGTTGATTTTTGAAATTATGAAAGGGAACTCCATATTGTCTTGGGGTTCCCTTGTTCCATTAAAGCCCCCGTTAGTTGAATAAACTAAATACTATTTTTTGAATTTACTTGGATTCTCAATTCTTATTGAAATAACCTCACCACAATTCAAGCAAAAAGTATAAATTTTATTAGACCCCATTGAAAATTTCTTATCTAATGGTTTAATTGGCATAAAATCAGTTCCTTCTGCAAATTCAAGCCCATTACAATTTTGGCATTTAGATTCTTTCATCAATATCGACTCCTAATTTTCCCTATAAAAGAATTTACGTCACACAAAATAAATTGTTTCAATTCTTCTAAATCTCTATTGTTCAACTATCCTGCCCTTTAACGGAACACGCTTATTTACTCATTTGGAAAATTCTGATAACCTAAGTTTATCATAGGTCACATCCGTTGAGAACAATCATCTTGCTAACCGTTGTATCGTCATTACGGTGTCTGATTTGCCCCCCGTTGCGACGTTGTTCAACTACCTTTTTATTGTTGGATTAAAATAAATTGTTTGCGAATTTAGTTAATTCATCAAATGAACGATCCGTTTATAAAGGTATAGGCTTATACACACGTTCGGTCCATTTGTCACCATCTCTTCAGTACACACAAATGTTGACAGAAGAAATATTTAAATTTCGAATTAAATTGACTGCAATGGGTAAATTAATTTCTACAACTAAACCTAACTAAATGGGAGGAGCACGAATATGTCTGTATCTACTTTAAAAAATGTTCTGACGGTCATGAGAGAGCGCCGTGCGACAAAACAATATGATCGAAATGCGGAAATTTCGCAAGAAGAACTTATGGAGTTGCTTGAAGTTGCTGGTCAATCACCATCCGCTTGGAATCTTCAACATTGGAATTTCCTCGCGTTTCATAATAAAGAATCACAAGAAAAACTGCTTCCAATTGCATACAATCAGCAACAGGTTGGAGATGCGTCAGCAGTGATCGCCATATTAGGTGATTTACGTGCAAATGAAAATGTTGATCTCGTTTTTGATCCAGCTGTAGAAGAAGGACACATGTCAGAAGAAATCAAACAAGCGTTAAACGGACAAATTCAAGGGGCCTATGCAAATGAACAATTTGCACGCGATGCTGCTTTTACAAACGCTTCATTAGCTGCCATGCAATTGATGCTTGCAGCTCAAGCGAAGAACTGGGATACATGCGCAATTGGTGGGTTTAACGCTACTCAGTTAGTGGAGGAATTCGACATTTCCAATCGCTATATTCCAGTGATGCTTATTACCGTTGGAAAAGGCACAGAAAAACCACGCAAGTCTAGCCGATTAGATATAAACCAATTGGTTACATTTGTCTAACCAAACGGACTATTCCATTTTAATTTAATTTTGTTTGGTGATGAATTCATTCGATAGGAAAGATCCAATCGCTCACATCATATAGGACACGTTTCACTACTCCTGCGTTGAAAAGTTACAACTATCGAGAGATTTTCAACAGCCTAAGGAGAGAGTGCGTTTATCGCACTCCCTCAATTTTTTGTCACTAGATCCAGCGCAAAATTTCGGATCAAGCCCGGGAGCACGTGAAACGTATAAGGCTTATACACACGTTCGGTCCATTTGTGACCATCTCTTCCATACACACCGATATTGATAGAAGGAATATTTAAACTTCGAATTAGATCGACTGGCAATGGATAAACGGTATCCATCCGAGGCATATTTTTCTTTAAGACGTTTACCTCTTCTTCTGATTCATGTAATGATAAAAAACTGCCATCTGATAAATAAGGAAAGAATCGCTTCGTTACGAATGTCTCCCCTGTCTCACGCGAAACTTGGTCTAAACGCTTCAGCAATTTCCTTTTAATCTCACTCCCAAATTCATTTTGTTCATTTAAAAAATTATGAGGTAAAAATGGTGGTGCAAAGAATAAAATAATCCTTGGTTTTTTTTCAGGATCTAGCTGCTGCAAAGTATTCACCAGCTCAAAGGACGTTTCTCTACGATCTTTTTCACTAAACGTCGCCTGAACTTCATCAAGTGTTTCCTCTACATTCATCCCCTTTTTCTTCAAGTTTTGAGCCAATTCATCAAATGTACACACCTCTATGTCCCAGTCCCAATCACTCGGAGGGAAACCATGACTTTTCCGAAAAGTGCCATAACGGAATTCACTTTGATTTTTCAACTCTTCAACCGTGCTAATCGTAATAGAACGCAGCTTTTCTATTACATCTTTTGCCGTGCGTTCAAATACAAAATAGTTAAAATAAAGTCCTGCGCTTACTGCCGTTTGAACGTTGTAATGATGCTTGTCTTCTTTAAAAAAAAGACACGCTGGAGGTAAAACATATTCACCTTCTAATTCCTCAACCAAATCAAGATTTTGATTGATTTTCCGATTGATCTCAGCCCCAACTAGTGTTGGATCTATTGAGGTTAAAACGTCCCCTACATGCGCTTCTCGTCCATAGATATAAAAGCAAGGAAGTACTTTTCCAGCAGCACCCGTGTAAATATATTTTGTGTGATCCCCGTCATACATAGGTGCGATAAAATCGTTGTTAATTGCCGCTACATATTGGCAACCCTTTTCCTTCATTTTTTGAAGCTCATGCAGTGCGGCAAGCATTCCTGCATGTTCACTTTCTTCGTCTGGATTGAATAAGAAAAGCATGGTTCCATCAAGCTGTTCCTTTTGCTCAGAGAATGCCAGTAAGTTGACCAAGTGAACGGCAACACCACTTTGCATATCGAGTGACCCTCTCCCGAAAAGCCAGTCTCCACTTGCTGCGTCTTCTTGCACGCGATGGTCACCATCATAAGATGAGAAAAATGATTGTAACGCGTCTGAATCATGTGCAATGGATTGTAATGATCCGAAATCATCTGTCTCAACTGTATCGATATGACTGTGAAAAAGGACGGTTCGTGCACTATTTCCTGTTAAACGGGCCCATACATTTTTTCGTTCAAGAGAATCATTTGGAATGTCTTGAATCCATACTTCTTCAGGATGTTCTTTAAAGTAAGGAAACGATTGAATAATGGACAAAATGTCCTCTGCTTTTTCTCTTTCACCAATCGTTCCGTTATAACTTTTAACGGATGTTAAATGTCGGGTTAATTTTTCTACTTTCTCTGCAGTCGTTTTCCCGATGAGCTTTCTATACACAAGCATCCCACCTTCAAAGAAAATGTGATTTTCTAAAAATAGACCACTTCACCTTAACGGAATAGTTGGATCCTCTAAAAGAGATACTAATACTGTTTATCACCTAATATTTCTTGTGTGTTTTTGATTAAAAGGGTTGTACTTTCCTTTAAAAACGAATATTATATGATTTGTGGTTATTTATTGTTCGTATTTATTCCAGGAGGATGATCAGAAATGTTTCGTTTTCATTTAAAAGAAAATCAAACGACTGTTAAAACAGAAATATTAGCCGGTTTTACTACATTTATGACGATGCTATACATCGTTGTTGTGAATCCAATTATCTTATCAACTGCAGGCGTACCATTTGACCAGGTATTTCTAGCAACAATTATCGCAACTGTTATTGGTACGCTTTGGATGGCGCTATTTGCTAACTATCCAATTGCAATCGCTCCAGGGATGGGCTTGAATGCTTATTTTGCCTTTTCAGTTGTTGGAACTAACAATATTACTTACGAAGTAGCTTTCGCTGCTGTCTTTATTGCAGGAATTATATTCTCTCTTCTTTCGTTAACACCTTTTCGGGAAAAACTTATTGAAGCAATTCCTGACAACTTAAAGCACGGAATTACTGCAGGGATTGGTTTGTTTATCGCGTTTATCGGAATGCGTTTGACTGGGATGATCACTGCCCACGATGACAACCTTGTCGCACTTGGTGATCTTCATTCACCTTCTGTTATTTTAGCTTTCAGTGGTCTAGCTATTACGCTTATTCTAATGTCATTGCGGGTAAATGGTGCGCTATTCATCGGCATGCTCATAACCGGAGCGATCGCTTTTTTCACCAATCAGCTAACGTTTGATGGAATCGTGGGTTTACCTAGTTTGCCTGAAGGATTGATCGTCTCTAACCCGATCACTGCTCTAGGTGATGTGATCCAACACGGGTTATACGCGGTTGTATTCTCTTTTTTACTTGTGACGATTTTTGACACGACAGGTACAATGATTGGTGTTGCACAACATGCTGGTTTGATGAAGGGTAATTCAATGCCGCGTGCACGTCAAGCACTTCTCGCTGACTCTGTTGCCGCAACTGCTGGGGCAATGGTAGGGACGAGTCCTACATCAGCCTATATCGAATCTTCAGCGGGTGTTGCGGCTGGAGGGCGTACAGGACTAACGACTGTAACGGTTGCTTTTCTCTTTATCTTAGCTGCCTTTTTCGGACCACTTGTGAGTGCAGTATCTGGTGTAGCTGCCATTACTGCTCCAGCTTTAATTATCGTAGGAAGTTTGATGATGGGAAGTATCGCGAAGATTAATTGGGACGAGCTTGATGAGGCATTCCCTGCTTTCTTAATCATCTTAAGTATGCCTCTAACTTCAAGCATCGCAACAGGAATCGCGCTTGGTTTTATCTCTTATCCCATTTTAAAAATCTTTAGAGGAAAATGGGCAGAAGTTCATATTTTAGTTTATATTTTTGCTGTGATGTTTTTATATCAACTTGTGTTTTTACCACATTAAAACCTCTAACACCCGAAGAGATCAAATGATCTCTTCGGGTATTTTTAAGGTAAACAATGATCAGATAACTTCTTCTTCTCTTAAAAAATGCTTTAATGCAAAAAATACATCTGATTTTCTTCTTAGAATAAAATAGCGAAGGACGTCTTCAGGTATTTTTTTATAAATCGACATAAGCGAGGACTGGCGCTGATATTGATTAACCTCCCCGTAGCCAAAAAGGTTACACATGCTAGATAGTTGTTCAATAAGTGGTAAACACTTTTGATTGTCAGATGTTAAATTATCACCGTCTGAAAAATGAAACGCATAAATATTATAGCGATGAATTGGATATTCATTTTGAATGAGATCAACTGCTTTACGATAAGCAGATGAACAAATTGTTCCCCCACTTTCTCCTTTAGAGAAAAACGTTTCTTCCTCCACTTCCTTCGCTTCAGTATGATGTGCGATAAAGCGAAGTTCCACGTGATCATACTTATACCGCAGAAATCTTGTTAACCAAAAGAAGAAGCTACGTGCAACATACTTTTCAAATGCTCCCATTGATCCACTCGTATCCATTAAAGCTAACACGACTGCTTTTGTCTCACGCTCAATCGATTCGTTCCACGTACGATAACGCAAATCTTCTGGCAAAATCGGATTAAAAGAAGGTTCGCCTGACATTGCATTTCGTTTAAATGCGCTCATCATGGTCTTTTTCTTGTCAATGTTTCCGGTTAACCCTTTGTTTCGAATATCATTAAACTCGATGTCACGCGTGATTTCTTCTGACTCTTCCTTCTGCTTTAAATTAGGCAGTGACAGTTCTTTAAAAAGAGCCTCCTCCACATCTAACATGGAGACCTCTGCTTCTACGTAATCCACTCCCGCTTGGTCACCAGCTCCCTCGCCGCCTTTTGATGGTTCTGGTTTGCCTTTGGCAATCACATCTCCTACTTGACTGTCGCCTTCCCCTTGACCTACATGCTTTTTCTTATCGTAATTATATCGAATTTTGTATTCATCCAATGACCGGATAGGAATTTTCACGACTTGCTTCCCATTCGACATGACGATATTTTCTTCAGTAATAAGCTCCGGTAACTGATCTTTGATCGCCTCTTGAACTTTTTCTTGATGCCTCTTTTGATCATCCTGTCCTTGTCGGTGAAGGGACCAATCTTCTTGTGATAGGATCGTGGACGACCGTTCATCCTTAGTCATGGTCTGCTCTCCCTTCTTCCATTCGTATATCATTGTATGCTGGAAAGACAGAATATTGACAGGCATATTGAAAGAGAAAACAGTTCGATAGGCTAAAGCACCCTGGATACGCTACATAATCAAGTACCCAATACGATTAATGAAAGATTTATCTTAATGAAATACAAAAAAACCTGTGCGCGATGACAGGCTCTTCGGTAAAAGGAACTAAGCGTTTTCACGTACTGTTGTGCGTGATGCATCAATGAGTAGCACGATAGATGTTACAACGTGCATGACAAAGCCTACAAAAGGAATAACACCCACAACACATGTGACAATCCCTAAAATACTACCAGTTCTTGACTCCATATCTTTAACGGAGAATATAAGCGTGACGATATGGAGTGCGAGCAGTATCCAAAGAGGGGCCCACGCCATCGATAAAATAATTGTACCGCCCAGTATAGGAATCGCAAAAAAGGCTTCTAGTCCCCCTGAGACCCATTTTAACGTAGTAGAAGTTTTCAATTTATTCACCCTACCTTCTATTTAAACTTCATAACCTTTTACACTAAATAGATCTTGTTAAACGTTCTACTTTATTATACGGATCAGATCAAAGGAGGTTTCAATTAATATTAGTCACAACAACACACACTAGTAGCAAAAGCGATTAGTGTGTATTTATGGCACCCATGTCGTCCGTGAGCTTTTTTCGGTCACAGACATGATAGATGTAAGACCTTGCACGTATGCTTGGAGTACATGCTATTCTTCGTGTCAATTGGGGTTTTGAAACACTATGCGAAGGGATGATGGTATTTCTTGCAACTGGTACTGTTGTACGTGAGCTAAAATATCGAGGGACAAATCAAAAAATGAGCTAGGCGCACCCTAGCTCATTTTTTAATTCATACTAATGTGAAGATAGGGTTCTAGCTATCGATTCAGAAGACTACCCACGTACTTGAGCAATTCATTCGCACTCGTCGTATTGTAACCATGTTCATCGATTAAACGAGAAATCACATCGTTCATTTTTTTCAACTGTTGTTCATCAGGTGTATTAGATGAGGTAGTGATTTTGACAACATCTTTCAGATCAGCAAATAGTTTTTTCTGTATCGCTTCTTTCAATCGATCGTGTGATTGATAATCAAAACGCTTACCTTTTCTTGCATAAGTTGAAATACGAATCAGAATTTCTTCTCGGAACGCTTTCTTCGCATTTTCAGATATACCTATTTGTTCCTCAATTGAACGCATCAGCTTTTCATCTGGCGTCATTTCTTCACCTGTTAGAGGATCATGCAACTTCGATTTATGACAGTAAGCTTCCACGTTATCTAAATAATTGTCCATAAGCGTTTTTGCTGATTCTTCATATGAATAAACAAACGCTTTTTGCACCTCTTTTTTCGCCATATCATCGAATTCGCGCCTTGCAATCGAAATAAACCCTAAATAATCTTCTTTCAATTCTTTTGTAATAGATGCATGCTGATCTAATCCATCTTTGAGCGATCGCAGGACATCAAGAGCATTGATCGAGGATACCTCTTTCCGAATAATTGTCGATGAGATACGGTTGATCACAAATCGTGGATCAATTCCGTTCATCCCTTCATCTTCGTATTCTGTTCTCATTTCCTGAATATCGGAATCGTTGAAGCCTTCCACTAATTCTCCATCATATAAACGCATTTTTTTAATGAGGTCGATATCTTTACGTTTTGGCTCTTTAAGGCGTGTTAATATTGTAAAAATCGCAGCAATTCGTAAGGTATGAGGAGCAATGTGCACACCTGACACATCACTTTCTGAAATCAGTTTTTCATATATTCTTTCTTCCTGTGTGACTTGTAGGTTATATGGCATTGGCATGACAATAATTCTAGAGTGTAGAGCCTCATTTTTCTTGTTCGAAATAAATGAACGATATTCGGTTTCATTTGTATGGGCCACAATCATTTCATCAGCAGAAATAAGAGCAAATCTTCCCGCTTTAAAATTTCCCTCTTGTGTCAGTGAAAGCAAATGCCACAAAAATTTCTCATCGCATTTAAGCATTTCTTGAAACTCCATCACACCTCGATTTGCTTTGTTCAGCTCCCCATCAAAACGGTATGCACGAGGGTCTGATTCTGAACCGTATTCAGCAATCGTTGAAAAATCAAGACTACCCGTTAAATCAGCAATGTCTTGTGATTTCGGATCTGACGGACTAAACGTTCCAATACCGACCCTTTTATCTTCTGAAAAAAAGATCCGCTCGACTGGTACATTTTCAATCCTTCCGTCAAACTCTTTCTCAAGCCTCATTAGATTTAGAGGGGATAAATTCCCTTCAATTCTAATTCCATATTCTTTTTGAAAATCATCTCGCAGCGCTATTGGGATGAGGTGAAGTGGATCCTCATGCATCGGGCAGCCTTTGATCGCATAAACAGCCCCCTGATCCGTTCTAGAATAAGCCTCCATCCCTCTTTTTATCATTGTGACAAGCGTTGATTTCCCACCACTAACAGGTCCCATCAAAAGCAAAATTCGTTTTTTCACATCTAACCTTCTAGCTGCTGGGTGAAAATATTCTTCTACTAATTTTTCCAACGCATCCTCTAACCCAAATAGCTGATTTTTAAAGAATAAGTAATCTTTCTTACCGTTTCGTTCTTCAACACCCGCGTCTTTTATCATGTTAAATACACGAGAGTGTGATGATTGTGCAATCCACGGTCTTTCCTTTACAAGTTCCACATACTCAGCGAAACTACCTTCCCACTTCAAATGCTCTTCTTCATGTCTATATTCTGCCATTCTCCTTAGAATATCCAATCGCGTCGCCTCCTTATTGACCCTCTCTGCAAATGTATGCGGAAAATGCTGTTCACATGAAGACAATCATAAAAAGGTGATGAATGTCACACGTACATACTGCCATTGGCCAATTCTCCATAAAAATGCCTACTAGATGATTCACTTCTAGTGAGAATTCGGGTATACTTTAATGTAGTATTCATATATGTCGTTTTAAGGAGGTCATTTCGGTGGGGACAGTATTAATTTTAGGTATTTCTGTAACATTCCTTGCAGCTATTTTTTCTGCTGGGTATAATGACAAGCCAGGTACAACGAAAGACTAATGTAAAGCATAAAAGCTGCCCATTTGGCAGCTTTTCTTGTATTTTACCGTCTATTTAATTTTTTCCCCTCTATATATTCCTTCATATACATTCTGCTTTTTCTTTGGAGCATTTTCGCCATTTGTTCTGTCCATTTATCTTTACGAATGCCATTTGTTCGCTCTTCATAATAGCTAGAGATCTCTCGGTCATATTCCTCGAGTTGCTTTTTCACCACATTCGATTCATGCTTGTAGCTGTTTTCATGGTAAATAGTCGTAAACGGCATTCTTGGCTTAATAGCTGACAATTGTTCAGGCACACCCACGGCTAATCCAAAGAGCGGTACGACATAATCTGGTGCATCAATCACTTTGTTTACTTCTTCAAGCTCATTTCGAATCCCACCAATATAGCAAATCCCAAGCCCCATCGACTCAGCAGCGATTACTGCATTTTGTGCAGCAAGGGAAGCATCAATCACTGTTACCATAAATTTTTCAGTGGATTCAATCGATGAAATGACATCAGCTTCTTCCATTTCACCAATTAAGGAATGACGGTAAAGGTCCGCGCAAAACAAAAAGAAATGTCCATTTTCAGCAACATAATCCTGTCCACCTGCAAGCTTTGCCAACTGCTCTTTCTTCTCTTTATCCGTTATTCCAATAATCGTGTATGCTTGAATAAAACTTGACGTTGAAGCCATTTGAGCTGCCTCAACAATCGTTTTTATTTGTTTTTCACTTAATGATTCTTTTTTAAATGTACGAATCGATCGATGGTTCATTAACGTTTCAATCGTTTTGTTCATAAAAACCCTCCCCTTATGGCATTATGTTCTTTAGTGTATCGAATATTCTATCTAATTGACAAGCTCAACATAAAAACACGACAATCATCACTGATCGTCGTGTCGGTTATTCCCTTATTTTAATCCTGGATAATCCTGCTGTCTAAGTGCTTCATACACCAAAATGGCAGCTGTGTTTGACAAATTAAGCGAGCGAACGTGGTCATTCATTGGTACTCGAATCGCTTTGTCTTTATTTTTCTCAATGACGTCCATTGGAAGGCCTGACGTTTCACGACCAAAAATAAAGTAATAATCTTTTTGTTGATCACGATAATCAAAAGTGGAATGTGGCTTTTCTCCATACTTCGTCAAAAAGAAGTATTCGCCTTGTTCATTTTCTTTGAAAAAATCGTCAATTGAGTCGTAATACTTTATGTCAACAAATGTCCAATAATCTAACCCTGCCCGTTTTAACATTTTATCGTCAGTTGAAAAACCGAGGGGACGGATTAAATGAAGCGTTGTTCCTGTTGCCGCACATGTACGTGCAATATTTCCTGTGTTTGCTGGTATTTCTGGTTGATATAAAACAATATGATTTCCCAATCTTTTCACCTCAAGCAACTTTTCTCTTATTAACTATATCATTTTTTCATGTGATCGTATAAAAGTAATACTTTATAGCGTCTGTATAGGCCGACGAATCTGTATACTGCCAATTTCTCATTCGACTATCGCTCGTATGGGCATTAACGAGCGGAACACCTGAACGAATCGCAGTTACAATCGTTGTATGATTCAGTCTTCCATCCCCTTCAAAATCATAGCAAATCACATCACCAAGCTTTAATTCACTCGCTTGAGACACTCTTTTTGCCCGATCTGTTCCTTCTAAATACCATCTTAACGCATGTGCGACAGACCAGCTATAGCTCCACGTTTCTTGACGCATCCACCAGCCTTTCGATCGATTCGGATAGCCTGTCATTGTCCATCCACCTGCATGAAGGCATTGAGAAATATAGTTTGTACAATCAACTTCAAACGAATGATATGCGGGATTTCGTCCATTCCACCACTTCTCTGCATACAAAATCGCATTGCCACGGTTGTACGCCATCCTAATCACCCCTTGTAGCCATCCTACGTGACTGACTGGGTTACATGATTACTTATTCAAAAGAGCTATACCTTTATCTATCTCTTGAATTACTTCTTCATTTTTCTCCTGCTCACGTTGATGAAGTAGCGCTTCCTCTACCCCTTCTCCACCAATTTTACCAATAGCCCAGGCAGCAGTCCCACGCATAACAGGCCTCACATCTTCATTCATGACCTCAATTAAAGTAGACAGCGCACTTTCTTCTTTAAAATGAGCCAGAGCAATAATCGCATTTCGCTGAATCGGTTTTTTCCCACGCCAAGACCCTGAAACATGCCCATATGTCTCTTTAAACTCACGGTTACTAATCGTTAAAAGTGGCTCTAACAATGGCTTAGCCACTTCACCATCGGGTTCCATTTCCAGATGAAAATGAAAATCCTTCCCCTTATTTTTCGGACAAATTGTTTGGCATGTATCACATCCGTAAATACGATTGCCTAACTTCGCACGATATTCATCAGGTAAAAAGTCTTTTGTCTGTGTTAAAAACGCAATACATTTCTGCGAATCTAACTGCCCACCTTGTACAAGTGCACCTGTTGGACAAACATCTACACACTTATTACACGACCCACATTGATCATGCATCGGCTCATCTGGTTCAAACGGAAGATTCGTAATCATTTCACCTAAGTATACGTACGAACCATACTCAGGTGTAATCACTGAACAATTTTTGCCGCTCCAACCGATACCAGCACGTTCCGCAACTGCTCGGTCCACAAGCTCTCCAGTATCAACCATTGATCTGAAACGAGCCTCTGGAACACGTTCTTGAATGAATGCTTCAAGCTTACTCAAACGATCACGTAAAACCGCATGATAATCCGTTCCCCAAGATGCACGCGCAAAAATCCCACGACGCGCCCCCCTCACACTGCGCGGAGCATCCTTCATTTTAGATGGATAGGCAAGAGCAATCGCAATAATCGAACGCGGTTTGGAAAATATTAGCGATGGATCCACTCGCTTATCAATATCCTTCTCTTCAAAGCCAGATTGAAAACCATGCTTTTCTTGACGAATAAGATGATTTTTCATTTCGGTAAATACGTCAGCTGTGGTAAAACCGATCTTATCAATTCCAAGCGATTTAGCATGATCGATAATGTCTTTTTTTAAAGCTGTATAATCCATCCCTAACACCCTCCTCTCTTCTAGTCATTATGCTTATCATATTACGTATAACATATCCCTATGGTAAACTATTCCCACACACCTTAAGGAGTTGTTTTCCATATGAATGTTTCAATTCATCCATCTTTACTAAAACATGAACAGCCATTTGCATTTGGCATTATCCACTACAAAGGAATCCAAGTTAGTGATTCCCCTCAAATGATCAAAGGAAGACTTCAACTTTTTCAAGAGTCCATCTACTTCGAACTTCAAGATAAAAACGTTACAGACTTTGAAGGAATCAAAGAATGGCGAACCATTTTCAAAAAGCTTGGCAAAGACCCTAATCGATATCGTCACAGCGCAGAAGCACTTTACCGACGAATCAAAAAACAAAATTACTTAAAAAGCGTTCATTCAGCCATTGATATCAACAATTTTTTTTCGCTTGAGTATCAATCACCAATTGGACTTTACGATGTAAGTAAAATAAACGGTGACATCTCCCTACGTCTTGGAGAATCCCAGGAAGCCTATGACGGGCTAAATGGACGTTTTATGTCAGTTGAAAGCATACTCGTATCTGTAGACGATTCAGGCCCATTCGGCAGCCCTTTTGTCGATTCTACACGAACCGCTGTAAATAAAAAAACAACTGATGCTATTCAAATCGTTTATCTGCGCCCAAGTTTATCTCCAAAAGATCAGATTAAACTTACAGACTCTCTTAAAAACATGTTTATTCAAGTACATGGAGGAACTGCGGAAGTTGACATTCTAACCAATCAACCTTCTTAAAAAACGAGTGTGGATACACTCGTTTTTTTATTGTAAACAATGTGTAAATACCATTTTTGTTAAAATAGAAAAAACGCAATGCTTCGTTGGCGAACAACGAAACACTGCGTTGGCTATGTATTGGAGCGGGTGATGAGAATCGAACTCACGACATCAGCTTGGAAGGCTGAGGTTTTACCACTAAACTACACCCGCATCAGCAACGAATATAATATTATCATTTTCTTAATAAAGCGTCAACAGTTTCCGACAAAAAATAAAATTAGATACATAATCTACTTTATTTCATCTGAGTGTATATAAGTTATAGTCTCCTTACTTCACGATTTAATTTCAATGAGCACCTGCCGTTAATATGCGTTACCTATCCGTAGTTCTATGATACCTAATTCGTGTCCCATCAATTCGTTTCTTTTTCCACAAAAAACAGCATCCAAATGCAAGAAAATCCGCTTGGATGCCGAGAATTAAGGCTTATTTGATACCGATGGCCGGGGTCGAACCGGCACTCCCGAAGGAACACGATTTTGAGTCGTGCGCGTCTGCCAATTCCGCCACATCGGCACGTCTAGAGTTATAAAAAATATATTCATATTTTTAATAAGAATTTTTTTTGGAGGCGGCAACCGGAATCGAACCGGTGATAAAGGTTTTGCAGACCTCTGCCTTACCGCTTGGCTATGCCGCCAAAAAAATGGAGCAGAAGACGAGATTCGAACTTGCGACCCCCACCTTGGCAAGGTGGTGTCCTACCACTGAACTACTCCCGCTTAAGCTGGGCTAGCTGGATTCGAACCAACGCAT
>NZ_JBFMIA010000181.1:0-266 GCF_040801915.1 Jeotgalibacillus marinus
TTCTTTCCCCCCTCTTTTCTTCTTCCCCCCCTTCTCTTTCCCCTTCTCTTTTCTCCTCCCTTCCCTCCTTTTCCTTTCTTTTCTTCTTTCCTTCCCCTTTCTTTCCCTCTCTCTTCCCCCCTCTTTCTTTCTCCTTCTCCTCCCTTTTCTTCCCTTCCCTTCTTTCCTTTCCTCCTTTTTTCTTTTTCTCCTCCCCCCCTTCCCTCTTTCTTTTTCCCCCCCTTTCCCCTCCCCTTTTTCCTTCTTTCCCTTCTTTTTTCCCCCTT
>NZ_JBFMIA010000182.1:0-266 GCF_040801915.1 Jeotgalibacillus marinus
ATTGCCGCTTTGTCCCCTGCCCCTCTTTTTCTTTCCTCTCTTTTTGCCCCCTTTTCTTCTCCCCTTTCCCCCTTTTTCCCTCCCTTTTTTTCTTCCCTTCTCCCCCTTCCTCTTCTCTCCCCCTCCTTTTTTTTCCTTCCCCCCTCCCTTCCTTTTCTCCCCCCTCCCTCCTCCCTCTCTTCTCCCTTCCCTCTCCCTTTTCCCCTTCCTTTCCCCTCTCTTCCCTTTTTCCTCCCCCTCTTCTTCCTCCCTTCCCCTTCCCTTCC
>NZ_JBFMIA010000183.1:0-265 GCF_040801915.1 Jeotgalibacillus marinus
GTTGAAGGCCTTCGTGTGTTTGACAAGGAAGGAAATGGCACCGTCATGGGTGCTGAAATCCGTCATGTCCTAGTCACACTGGGCGAGAAGATGACAGAGGAAGAAGTAGAGATGCTAGTGGCGGGGCATGAGGACAGCAATGGTTGCATCAACTATGAAGCATTTGTGAGGCATATCCTGTCGGGGTGACGGGCCCATGGGGCGGAGCTTGTCCGGATGGTGCTGAATGGCTGAGGACATTCTGTATCCCGAGTCTGTTCCTTGC
>NZ_JBFMIA010000184.1:0-265 GCF_040801915.1 Jeotgalibacillus marinus
GGTCCTGCTCCTTTAGCTGTTCCCCTTCCTCCTGTTCCTCTTCTCCCCCTTTTTTCCTTTTCTCTTTTCCCCCTTCTCTCCTCTTCTCTCTTCTTTCTTCCTCTTCCTTCTCCTCTTTCTTTCTCTTCTTCCTCTTTTCTTCCCCTCTCTTTTTCCCCCCTTTTTCTCCTCCTTCTTCCTTTCTCTTCTTTCCTTCTTTTCTCTCTTCCCTTCTCCCCCTCTCTCTTTTTTTTTTTTTCTTTTTTTTCTCTTTCTTCTTCCTCCC
>NZ_JBFMIA010000024.1:0-31532 GCF_040801915.1 Jeotgalibacillus marinus
TGCCTGCAGCTGAAATCGTCAATGAGCTAATGGCTCAGGCTAGACAAGGGCTAGATGATGCAGCCAAGAAACTCGGTTGCTAAAATGAAGGTGTTTTTTATGCTCTTATACCCCACACAATGCAACACCTCGCGTACGCGCGCGAGGTGTTGCATTGTTATTTCTCCCTTAAAGCTTGTCATATCAGAGTTTATTGACTGATAATAGGTGTTGCAACACCTATTTTTCTAAGGTGCATATTCTGGGGAACGAACCTTAGCAATTTTGATAACCCGAATCACCTGAATTCTGTATAACTGATTTAATTGTTATTTACTTTCTACACCAAGCACACGGTTCAAACGTTTGCGAAGCATTTTCATTCCGCTTCCACCCGCTTGAAAATGGCGAAGTTGACCTTCTTTATCAAATACATAATATGCAGGTACATATTGATTTTCAAACGCTTCAGTTAGTTTGTGATCACCATCTACAAAGATTGGTTGTGTGATATCGTGACCCATTGCCACTTGCTCAATCACGCCCAAATCAAGGTCATCTTCGGAACGAGGCATATGAACTGCGATCACATTCAAGTCATCTTCATATTCATCACGAAGTTCGTTAATATCAGGCATCGCTTCTTTACATAGATGACAGCTTACTGACCAAAAGTGAATAAGTGTTGGCTTGTCCCCTACTAAATCTTCTTTCTTCACTTCGTTGTTTAACCATTTTGTAGCACCCGATAATTCTGGCATTTGTGCTCTAAGTTTCATGTATAATATCCTCCTAAGCTCCAGCGTAATCATATTCTATCCAAGTTATGTACTAGGATTTGGTTGTTATTCTTACTTTAAAATTATTCTTAAAAAATACATTTTCTATTATAGGAATCACCATCCTAATAGTCAAGCGAAACGAACGCTGTTTTTTAAAAAATTCGTCGAACGTTTATCCGTTTATAAAGTTAGTACCCTTATATACTCTTCCTTTCTTGATGTACCTTGTTTCCTTTAAAAATAATCCTTTTCATTGTATTTGTTTGTCTATCTATACTCTTTTATTCGATGAGGTGGTAAACTATCTTTGAATGAAGAAATGGAGGTAGGATTGATGACATCCGCTATTAACCATCAAGTTCAAAAAATTGAAATTTCAGGTATTAGAAAATTTTTTAATCGAATTAACCATATAGAAGGCATTATTTCTTTAACGATCGGTCAACCCGATTTTGAAACGCCTCAACATATAAAAGATGCTGCTATTCAAGCGATCAATCAAAATTTCACATCTTATACGCACAACGCTGGATTTATAGAATTACGTCAGGCTATTAGTTCTTTTATGAACCAAAAATATCACCTTACATATGATCCAACTAGTGAGATTATCGTTACTAACGGTGCGTCTCAAGCTATTGACACAGCACTCAGAACCATTCTAACAGATGGTGATGAAGTAATACTTCCAAGTCCAGTGTATCCTGGATACGCACCTATCATCCTCCAGTGTGGAGCAACACCTATTTACATAGACACGACCACAACACAATTTAAACTAACCGCTGCTCATGTTAAATCAGCTGTTACAGATAAAACAAAAGCCATCATTTTACCTTATCCATCAAACCCTACTGGAGTAAGTTTAGATAAAAATGAGCTTCAAGAAATAGCAGATATCGCTAACACACATGATTTAATAGTAATAGCCGATGAGATTTACAGTGAACTTATGTACGATCGACCTCACGTATCGATTGGAACAATGGCAAAAGAACGCACCATTATTATCAATGGCTTGTCAAAATCTCATGCGATGACCGGCTGGCGTATAGGAGTCCTTATGGCGCCTGAGTGGCTTGCAAAAGAATGTATTAAAGTGCACCAATACAATGTATCTTGTGCTTCTTCAATCTCTCAAAAAGCTGCATTAGCTGCTTTTTCAGATGGCATGAATGATGCAGTCCCTATGCGAGAGGAGTATAGAAAAAGACGGGCACTCACAGGGGATTATTTACGTACTCTAGGTTTTACAACCATTGAACCAGACGGAGCTTTTTACTTTTTAGCAAGAATTCCTTCAGATCTTTCCTCATTCGATTTTTCTGTACAATTAGCTGAACGAGCAAAAGTCGGAGTCATACCAGGAACAGCTTTTGATCCACATGGTGAGGGATATATTCGTGTGTCATATGCTTGTTCTCAAGAATCCATTCACGAAGCTTTTTCACGAATGCAGACCTTTTTAAAAAAATAAAATGAAGGCTCCCATTTGGAGCCTTCATTTTATTTTTACCAGTGTGTAATTAGAGCTTGCGTACCATTTTTATCATGACCTTGCAACGCTATATCTTCATACAACGAATGTGCTAGCGCTAATCCTGGTAAAGTCATATCCATCCGTTCCGCTTCTGTTAATGCTATCTTTAAATCTTTTATAAAGTGACGAACATAGAACCCTGGATCATAGTCTTCTTTTATCATTCTTGGTGCAAGATTGGATAGCGACCAACTACCAGCAGCTCCATTTGAAATACTTTTTAGTACACGATCTAAATCAAGGCCCGCTTCTTTGGCATACACGAGAGATTCACATACACCAATCATGGTAGAGGCGATAACAATTTGGTTGCTCATTTTTACATGTTGACCTAATCCTGCTGGACCATGGTAGACGATATTTTGACCAAACAACTGAAAGATCGGAAGAATAGTTTGAAATGCTTTTTCGTCACCTCCAATCATAATTGACAACGTACCATTTTTTGCCCCTATATCCCCTCCAGATACTGGTGCATCTAACACCGTAATATTTTTTAAAGCGGCTTTTTCAGCAATTTCTTTTGCAAGAGTAGGGGTAGAGGTGGTTAAATCTACAAATACAGACCCTGATTGACCATTTTCAAGTAAACCTCTTGGCCCTAAGTAAACTTCCTCTACATCCGTTGGAAAACCAACCATTGTAAAAATAACCGAACACTCTTTAGCCATTGATGAAGGAGAGCCTCCCCAAACTGCGCCTTTGTCGATCAATGGTAAAGTTTTTTCTTTCGTCCGGTTAAACACATACACCAAATGACCATCTGCTAATAAATGAGAGATAATCCCCTTTCCCATTACACCTGTTCCAATAAATCCAATTTTCTTTTTAGACAATGCGATCACCCCTAGTCAAATGTGTACTATCAGTGTGAACGTTCTACTTGAAAATTGCAAATACTTTCGTGAGCCTTGAACCCTTTCAGCACCATACATACATGGACGAAATAAAAGCGGAAAATCTGGGAACTATGTAATGTTTTTTGTAATAGAATAATCTATTTATATAAAAGAAAACAAAAAAAGAACCAGATAATGGGGGTTATCTGGTTCTAAAAAGGGAAATCAGAATGAAAAAGTATGCTTGTACAACTTATCTTTTCCCAATCTTTAAAGATTTATTCCTTTTTAATATTAATATAACATGATCGTTACAGTTTGATTGCTTTTTCTACAGTAGAGATTACTTCTTCGTTCGTTGAAAGAGTAAGTACTTCTTGAGCTAATGTTTCCATGTCACTTTTCGAAAGGTTTTTCAACTGTGTTCGAGCAGGAAGAATTGAAGTAGCACTCATAGAGAATTCATCTAAGCCTAAACCTAGCAAAATCGGAATGGCAATTTCATCGCCCGCCATCTCTCCACACATTCCTGTCCATTTTCCTTCTTTATGAGAAGCATCAATCACCATTTTAATTAAGCGTAAGATCGCTGGATTATACGGCTGATAAAGATAAGAAACACGTTCATTCATGCGGTCTGCTGCCATTGTGTATTGAATTAAATCATTTGTTCCAATACTGAAGAAATCTACTTCTTTTGCAAACTGATCTGCAAGAACGGCTGTTGAAGGAATTTCTACCATGATACCAACTTCAATATCATCAGAGACATTTACACCCTCTTGAATAAGCTGTTCTTTTACATCTAATAAAATCCCTTTTGCTTTACGGAATTCTACTAGATTGGAGATCATCGGGAACATAATTTTTAAATTACCATATACACTAGCACGGAGGAGAGCACGCAACTGCACTTCAAATAAATCTTGTTCTTCTAAACATAAACGAATCGCTCTAAAACCTAGAAACGGATTCATTTCATGTGGAAGATCGAGATATGGAAGCTCTTTATCTCCACCGATATCAAGCGTACGTACCACAACAGGTTTACCATCCATACCTTCTAATACGGCTTTATACGATTCAAACTGTTCTTCTTCTGTTGGCAATTCGTTTCTACCCATATAAAGAAATTCAGTACGATATAGGCCAACTCCTTCGCCACCATTGTTACGTACGCCTTCTAGATCTGCAGGAGTACCAATGTTTGCAGCAAGTTCCACGTGATGTCCATCTCGTGTAACCGATTTTTCATCAACTAGCTTAGCCCACTCAGCTTTTTGATCGGCAAATCTTCTCGCTTCATCCTTATATTGTTCAACAACTTCTTCAGTAGGGTTAACATGGACTTCTCCATTTAACCCATCAACAATAACAAGGTCGCCATTTTGAATTTCTTGTGTTGCTTCTTTCGTACCAACAACAGCAGGAATCTCCATTGAACGTGCCATGATTGCTGAATGAGATGTACGTCCACCAATATTAGTCGTAAACCCTTTAACAAATTCACGATTGAGTTGAGCAGTATCAGAAGGTGTTAAATCTTCTGATATTACAATTACTTCTTCAGAAATCATGCTTGGATTTAATACCTTTACATCTAAAAGATGTGAAAGAACTCGCTTTGTTACATCACGAATATCCGCCGCACGTTCTTTCATGTATTCATTGTCCATTTGTTCAAACATTGAAACAAACATATCAGCTGTTTCTTTTAAAGCAGCTTCAGCATTTACTGAATCTTGTTTGATTTTTTCTTCGATTGGACCAAGTAATTCAGGATCATTCAAAACAAGAAGGTGTGCTTCGAAAATCGCAGCCTTATCATCGCCAAGTTCAACCTTGGCACGATCACGAATCGCCTCTAGCTCTGACATTGAAACTGAAATCGCTTCTTTAAAGCGCTCTACTTCTTGACCAGGGTTGTCCACCTTTGTTTCTTTAAATGACAAATCAGGCTCCACCAATCGATAAGCCTTCGCTATTGCGATGCCACTTGATGCCGCTATTCCTTTCAGTATAGAAGACATTACTTACGCCAGACCTTCATTGTTAAGCGTTTCTGCAAGGCTTGATAAGGCTTCTTGCTCGTCACTACCTTCAGCATAAATAACGATTTCTGCATCTTTACCTACACCCAATGACATAACACCCATAATTGATTTAAGGTTTACTTTCTTACCTTTGAATTCAAGTTGAATGTCTGAATTAAATTTGCTCGCAGTTTGAACCAGAAGTGTTGCTGGACGAGCGTGAATTCCTGTTTCTGCTTTTACTGTAAATTGTTTCTGTGCCATAATAAATCGTCTCCTTTTTACTTGTTCTAACAACGTTACCCATAATAAAATATACAATACATTTCGACACGTCAATAGTCGATTATCGTCATCCATTAAATGGCAAACATTTTTTTTGTTTCTTACGCATTAAGAATAGCATGTACCCCCAGTAATCACAACGAATTTGCTATGATTAATCCTCTGTCACAATGTGTACAAAAACAACGATACAAATACCTTTAATTTCTTTTGTCGTTATTCTTGGCTCTTCGTTCAAATTACTTAACCAGATCGTAAATCTTTTAGTGATAGCCTTTCGAGGGCTCCCGCTAGCTTAAAACCTTAGGGTTCGTAAATCATTTTTCTCGTCATTCCACCATCCACTACGAGATTCTCACCTGTAATAAAGGTGTTTAGTGGGTCCGTTAAAAATAAACAAGCTCTAGCTATATCGCTTGGCTTCCCAACTCTATTCGATAAATGTTGCTGATGATCGACCTCTCGTAGTTCGTCATAGTTTTCAGTTGCGATCCATCCGGGACTAATTGCATTAACTGTAATATTTCGTTCACTCAACGTCACAGCGAGTGAATGTGTTAAAGCATGAATCCCACCTTTTGATGTCGCGTATGCTTCTGTGTCCGATTCTGACATCGTTGCTCTGGTCGAACACATATTAACGATGGAGCCTCCATTCATATATTGAGCAGCTTCTCTTGAGCAGAAAAAGACGCTTGATAGATTACTGCTGATGATCGATAACCAATCATCTTCTGTTACATCCCATATCGATTTAAACGCGGATTGACCTGCATTGTTGATCAACACATCGATTTTCCCTGCTTCGTCCATAATTTCTGTCATCATCTTTTTAACATCACTCAGGCTACCAACATCACATATTTTTGCATAAACATCAAAACCACTTTTTTTCAGAATACCAACTTCTTCTAGAAGTTTTTCTTTTTTAATATCAACCATAATTACTCGGTCGCCACAAATTAAATACGCTTTCGAAACTTCTAATCCGATTCCATTTGCAGCTCCAGTTACAATGACTACTTGACTATCACTCATTTGTCCCCTCCTTAACTTCTCGCTTCGTCTAAATATTCATAAATTACATGCCCGTCTCGTTGAGCAATTCCCCTAAAATGTTTAAAATCTTCCCGTTGGACGAGGACTTCCCTAAATGATGAAAAATCACTTTTTGTTATGCTTATCTGAATAACCGTTCTTTCCTTTAACTCTTCTAATAGTTGATTGATTTTTTCTCGCTCCAACACATTTTCAACCCCTGATCGTTTTGTTTATTTTGTTTTAATTTATACTATAGGTATTTACTCTAAACAGGACAAGAAATACTTTTTTCCGTTTTCATATGTGAAGAGAACTTGAACGATACTTTATACTCTATATTCTCACAGTATTTTTTGGTACAATAGACTCTCTATGTTTCAAACAAGGTTCGAACTTTTTCTTTTTTTCGTCGTGATCGCAATTCAAGGAGGTAACTATAACGTGAATAAACAAGTATGGTGGCTGATTGGAAGTTTACTTATCATACACCTTTTAATTTATATTACATTTTTTGACAATAATATTTTTTGGTACCTATATTCTGGTACTGCTTTAGTAATGATTGCAGTTAGCATTATCCAGACAGGGTTTGATGAACGGTTGAAAACAAAACCTTTTATTTTTTTAGGATTGATTTCCGGCGTAGTACTCTACGTTTTATTTTTTGCTGGTTACTTACTTTTTTCTTGGTTACCAGGAAACGTGGATGGTACAATCGCTAAACTCTTTGAACAACTCAGACCCGATCAACTTTGGAAATTAGTTGTATTAATTATAATTGTTATTCCCGCAGAAGAAATTTTCTGGAGAGGGTTTGTTCAACAACGACTACAACAATATTTTTCATCAACAGTCAGTGTCGCTATAACAGCTTTGTTGGCTGGCTCAGTTTTTTATTATTCTGGTGAATGGATTTGGATGTTAGCCGCATTTGTTGGATCCGTATTTTGGGGGATCTTATATGCTTGGAAGAAGAATATTCTCATGGTTATTCTCTCTCATTTAACTTTTAGTCTATTATTCTTTTATGTCATTTTCATATAATGAAACTTTTTTATTGAATGCCTACTGTACTAGCAACATTTATGAAACAATTTACCATTGTTAACAACTATTTCTACCCATTTCTCTTGCTATAGTGGCAAGAGAAACACGAGCGAAACGACAAAAAATGAAAGAATGGTACCACCGAAGAAGAAATGGTTGAAGATGAAATAGAAAAACGTAATAAAGATCAAGTACTAATGAAGATCACGCAAGCTTCGCGTTTAGTCGCGAAGCTTTTTTTATTTTCCAGGAAATATTAATTTAAATAAAACCGGCACAGGGCGCCTACTTCTTCAACGTGTGCTTTAAGGTGTCTAAGCAAAATACTTGAAAGTCAAATAAGGTCAAATTATACTAGAGTTACGAAAGTCAGATATGGTCAAAAAAATGTTAATAACACTGAACTATCGATTCGTTGACAAAACATTAAAATATAACCATTTAAGGAGGAGTCACAATGATTTGTGAAAAATGTGAATCAAATCAAGCAAATGTTCAGCTACGTCTTCAAGTAAATAGCCAACAGCAAGATTTTAATTTGTGCTCCGGTTGTTATAAAGAAGAAAAAGAAAAATTGCACTTTGCATTAAATGAACAACAAAAACCATCAAATGAATCACCAATTGATGATTTTTTATCATCTTTTAATCAAGGACAACCGCAAGCAAATACGAAAACGTCGAAATCAGAAAAGAAGGACGGTTTACTTGAACAATACGGAAGAAACATTTCTCATTTAGCGAAAGCCAATCTGATCGACCCTGTCATCGGACGAGACAAAGAAATTGATCGCATGATTGAGGTTTTAAACCGTCGAAATAAAAACAATCCTGTTTTGATTGGTGAACCAGGTGTAGGTAAAACAGCTGTAGCAGAAGGTCTCGCTTCACGTATTGTTGCTGGTACTGTTCCAACCAAGCTCAAATCAAAAGAGGTCATTTTACTAGATGTCGCTTCTCTCGTTTCTAATACAGGAATACGTGGACAATTCGAAGAGCGTATGAAAACCTTAATCACAGAATTACAATCTAGAAAAAATATCATCCTATTTATTGATGAAATTCATCAAATTGTCGGTGCGGGATCAGCTGAAGGGTCAATGGATGCAGGGAATATCTTGAAACCTGCACTAGCTAGAGGCGAGCTTCAGTTAATTGGAGCTACAACGTTAAAAGAGTTCCGTCAAATTGAAAAAGATGCTGGACTTGAACGTCGTTTTCAAGCGATTCAAGTAAATGAACCTTCGGTTGAAGAAACCTACTCAATCTTAATAGGACTCTCATCGCGATATGAAGATTTTCATGAAGTTCAGTATGAAGATGATGCGTTACAAGCAGCCGTTAACCTATCACATCGATACATTCAAGATCGATTTTTACCAGACAAAGCAATCGATCTTCTTGATGAAGCTGGATCAAAGTTAAACTTAACCGCTGACATTGATGATCAAGAATCAATCAATCAACGATTAACAGCGATTCACCAAGAAAAGCAACAAGTGCTAGAAGAAGAAAATTATGAACAAGCGGCTGTATTACGTGATGAAGAAGAACAACTTGAAGGAAAACTTCAACGTGATCATGAAACTGTCCGTCCAGTCGTTACTAAACAAGTAATTCAACAATTAATTGAGCAAAAAACAGGGATACCTATTGGCAGGCTCGAAGTGGATGAACAAGTGAAAATGCAACGATTAGAAAGCCGTTTAAATGACAAAGTAATCGGTCAACAGCAAGCCGTTAAGAAAGTGGCAAAAGCTGTGCGTAGAAGCCGTGCAGGCCTTAAATCACAAAATCGTCCTACAGGTTCATTCTTATTTATTGGTCCCACAGGCGTTGGGAAAACTGAACTATCAAAAACTTTAGCAGATGAACTATTTGGATCAAAAGACCAAATGATTCGTTTAGATATGAGTGAATACATGGAGAAACACAGCGTCTCCAAACTTATTGGTTCTCCTCCGGGTTATGTTGGTCATGATGAAGCAGGCCAACTAACAGAGAAGGTACGTCGCTCTCCATATAGCATTATTTTACTAGATGAGATTGAAAAAGCTCATCCAGATGTATTGCATATCTTCCTACAAATAATGGAGGATGGACGTTTAACAGATAGCCAAGGACGAACTGTTAACTTTAAAGATACAGTCATTATTATGACAAGTAATGCTGGTGTCGGTGTCAAAAAACAAGCTGTAGGATTTGGTTCTAGTGAATCACTCAATGAGGCCAGTCTGCTCGATTCATTAAGTGATTTTTTCAAGCCAGAGTTTTTAAATCGTTTCGATAGTATCATCGAATTTTCTTCTCTTGAAAAAGAGCATCTGCTTCAAATTATTGATATCATGATCATTGATCTACAGAAAGTAATCGCTGAACAAGATATGACACTTTATGTGACAAACCAAGTAAAAGAAAAACTTGCAGAATTGGGCTACCACCCCTCATTTGGAGCTCGTCCATTAAGACGCGCAATTGTAGAATATGTTGAGGATGGCATAACAGATTTCATGTTCGATCATCCACATAAAAAATCTGTGCAAGCCGTGCTAGAAGGAGATGAAATTAACATTCAACCATCCTAAAAGTAAAAGGTGTTCGCGAATTCGCGAACACCTTTTACTATTTTTTATAACTGTTGATCATCGACCGAATTAAGCCACTGCTCAATTGAATCAACCACCGATTTTACACATCCATCTTCAAATGGAGATAAAAGTTTTGATTCAGTTAGCAACTCAGTGAATGATTTTGAACCACCGAGTGTGCACAAATGCAAGTAATCGTTCCATGCTTCTTTATGATCTTCTCTTGAACGTTTCCAAAATTGAAACGCACAAATCTGAGCCAGCGTGTAGTCAATATAATAGAATGGCACTTCATAAATATGACCTTGACGTTGCCATACCCCACCTGCTTCAAGGTAAGCATGATCACCATAATCACGATGAGGTAGATACGTTTGCTCTAGTTTCTTCCATGCTGCTTTACGTTCAGTCGGTGTCATTTCTGGATTTTCATATATGACATGTTGGAACTCATCCACTGCTACTCCATAAGGAAGGAATTGTATCGCACTGCTTAGATGTGAAAACTTGTATTTTTCGGTTTGTTCGCCAAAAAACAGTTCCATCCACGGCCATGTAAAAAACTCCATACTCATCGAATGAATTTCAGCAGATTCATATGTCGGCCATAAGTACTCAGGAATATCAATATGACGACTTGAATATACCTGGAATGCATGACCTGCTTCATGGGTTAGCACATCGATATCTCCTGAAGTTCCATTGAAATTAGAAAAGATAAATGGGGCTTGATAATCCTCGATAAATGAACAATACCCACCTGCTTCCTTCCCCTTCTTAGATTCTAAGTCCATCAATTTACGATCGGTCATATATTTGAAAAATTCATGTGTTTCGGGTGATAATTCTGCATACATTTTTTGACCATTTTCAATGATCCATTCTGAAGATCCTTTCGGCGTTGCATTTCCTGTTAAAAACACTAACGGCTCATCCCAAAACATTAGCTTATCAACGCCAATTCTTGTCGCTTGTCTTTGCCATAGCTTGGTAGCGAGTGGAACAATGTAGTCACGGACTTGGTCTCTAAAGTTTTTAACCATCTCAGCATTATAATCAATGCGATTCATACGAATATAGCCAAGTTCCACAAAGTTATTGTATCCAAGCTTCGTCGAAATCTCATGTCGTAGTTTTACAAGCTGATCATACAATTCATCAAACTTTTCTTCATGTTGTTTATAGAAATCAAAATTAGCAGTAATCGCATTTTTACGCACATCACGATCGATCGATTCTGTAAAAGGGGCAAGTTGCGCAAGTGTTAATTTTTCACCATTAAAATCAACTTCAGCAGATGCCACAAGCTTAGAATACTCTGATGTTAGTTTGTTCTCCTTCTGCAAAAGAGAAATTACTTGTGGTGAAAATCCTTTAATGGAACAATCAGCTAAATCAAAAAGTTGGTGACCCCACTTTTCTTCCAGTTCAACTCTCCACTTTGAATTAATTAATGCTTTGTGATAATTCGTAACAAGTTCTGTTAACTGCGGTTGTACCTCGTCAAAGTAATCTCTTTCTTTTTGATAAAATTCATTATTCGTATCAATGCTCGCACGAATGTACGCAAGGTTAAATTGTGTATATACCTTATTTCTAAATTCGTTAATGGCTGTGATCGTATCGGTTTGTTCTTCTACAGAAGATGCGTTATTAAATTGTACGATTAATTTTTCAAAACGTTTTTTTTCTTCTTCAAATACTGGTCGTTTGTATATATATTGATCAAATGTTTTCATCTTCCATTCCCCCTCAACCCAAACATTCGATTTTTATCGTACAATTCCTGCTTTCTTTCAAAAAAAAACTACTACTTTTACTTCAAGTAGTAGCAGTCTTACGTTCAGTAGGATAAGTCTTTAATGGATAGGCCTAATTTTTTGAGGAGTCCGATTGCCTGTTGTTGCTCTTCTGAAGATAAAACGGCCATCGTCTCATGAAGGCTCTGCTCATGCATCGGAAAAATACTCGCCATAAATACATTCCCTGCTTCAGTCGTTTCAGCATATGTCACGCGGCGATCATCTGGTGATTCTATTCTGCGTATGTAACCTTTTTTCTCAAGTTTATCGACAACATACGTAATGCTTCCGCTTGCAAGAAGGATTTTATCACCTATTTTTTGGAGCGGCTGCTTTCCTTTATGATACAACAATTCTAAAACACCAAATTCAGTTGGATTTAGCCCTTGTTCTTGAAAAAAGCGATTATTCACTTCTATTATTGATTTATAGGCTCGCGATAAAACAATAAATAATTTTAATGATTGCTGATAGTCTGTTGATTCTGTCATCCTCATCAGTCCTTGTCAATTTCATTTTATATATTAGTATAACGAAAATTTCTAAACAAAGTCAATCCTATCAAGCGTTTAAGTTGATGACCTTAAATTCCTGGTTCACAGTCATCTTTACTTCTTTATGATGTTGCAGAGAGTCAGCCTAAATTAGACAGGAAAGATTTCGCTAGTAGCGTAAATAAGCTAGAGGCCCTTTCCGAGCTCTTCTGGTGTCAAGTTTGTTTTGATACGTACTAAGTAGGTATCACCTTCGCCTGCTCTCATCCCAATCATACGATGAGCATATTCCATTACACATTTCAAACTTTCATAAGTCTGTCTATTTATGGTTGCGTTACAAACTTATTTTAAACAGCAATCCCGCTAATTGGAAATGCTGTTTTTCATCTTAATTTTAAATATATTTAACTTTTTAATGCGTTGCACAGCTTCTCTAATTCGATCTTCTGACGTTAACATTCCCACACGTACGTAACCTTCACCATGTTTACCAAATCCAATACCTGGTGCCATAACCACATTTGCATGCTCAACTAGGTAATCTGAGAATGAGGTTGATGTAAAACCTTCAGGAACCTTGAACCAAGCGAAAAAAGACCCTTTTGGTGCTGTTACATCCCACCCGATTGCTTGGAGCTCTTTAACAAGGACATTTCTTCTGCGTTCATATGTATCTTTTAACTCGGTTGCAGCTTCATAGGATGTGGTCAGTGCCTCCTCAGCTGCTTCTTGGATACCTCCAAAAATGCTTACGTGTAAATGATCTTGAAGGAGATTCACACTTTCTATTACAGATGCATTCCCTATTGCAAATCCAATTCTCCATCCAGCCATATTAAAGGTTTTTGATAGCGTGTAAATTTCTAGACCCACTTCTTTTGCGCCTTTCGTTTGTAAAAAACTAATCGGTTTTTTGCCATCAAACCCGATAGACCCATAGGCAAAGTCATGAACAACACAAATGTCGTTAGTAGTAGCAAATTCAACCGTTTGATCAAAAAATGTTTGATCCGCTACTCCCCCTGTTGGATTGTTTGGGTAGTTAATAAACATCAGTTTTGATAGATCAGCGACTTCTTGTGGAATCAGAGAATAATCAGGTAAAAATCCGTTTTCTTCAAGCAAAGGCATCATGTGCATCTTTGCTTCGGCGAGTGAAACACCCGACCAATAATCAGGATAGCCTGGATCAGGCACTAAAACGGTATCACCCGGATTCGCTAAGCACTGAGGAATTTCCACAAGGCCAGCCTTCCCTCCAAACAGGACAGCAACTTCCGTTACTGGATCTATTTCAACATCGTATTCACGCTTATAAAAAGTAGCCACTGCTTTTTTTAAATAGTCCATTCCTCTAAATGGAGAATATTTATGGTTCACTGGATTTTCTGCTGCTTGCTTCAATCTTTCCACAATATGCTGTGGGGTTGGTAAATCTGGATTTCCTTGCCCAAGGTTGATGACGTCATGCCCTGCATTAACCCTTTCAGTCACTTTTTTAGCTAATGAAGCAAAAAATTGGTCAGGTAAATCATTCAAACGATCTGATTTTTGAAACTTTTTCATCCTGTCACCTACCCTTTCACTTTCAAATAGTTGTTACAAATGGTATAACGAATGAAATCGGTTGTAAAGCATTAAAAATTAGGGGGTTATAAAGATATGAAAATAGGGTTACTCCAAATGGATATTATTTTTGGTCAACCTGAGAAAAATCGACAAAAGGTCAAAACTCATTTAGAAAATTTTGTGCGCGATGAATATGATTTTATCGTACTACCTGAGCTTTGGACAACAGGATATGATTTAACAAGATTAGATGAGATAAGCGAGAAAGATGCTAGACATTCGATATCATTTATTCAAGACCTAGCGAAAGAATATAATGTCAACATTATTGGAGGTTCCGTTGCCAATCAAAAAGAGGATGGTGTGTATAATACTTTATTTGTAGTAAATCGTTCAGGAGTGCTCATCCACCAATACAGCAAACTTCATTTGTTTAAATTGATGGATGAACATTTATATTTATCTGCAGGAACTGACTCACCATCATTTAGGCTAGAAGGTGTTCAATTCGGAGGATTCATTTGCTATGATATTCGTTTTCCTGAATGGATAAGAAAACCTGTTTTAGATGGAGCCGAAGCGATTGTTGTGGTCGCAGAATGGCCTGAAGCTCGTATTGACCATTGGATTACACTGCTGCGTGCACGTGCTATTGAAAATCAGTCCTTTGTAATCGCTTGTAACCGCGTAGGCTCAGATCCAAATAATGCTTTCGGTGGAAACTCGTTAATAATAGACCCTTGGGGAGAAATCATTTCGCAAGGATCACTTAATGAGGAAATGGTAACTGCTTCAATCGATATTGATCGCGTAAAAAATATTCGGTCGAAGATTCCAGTATTTGACGATAGAAAACCGACGTATTATTCATAAAAGCACTCTGAAGCCAATCCTTTCAAAGAAAAAGGATTGGCTCCAGAGTTTAATCGAAAAGAAAAAACCTTAATGAAGGCAAGACAATACGTCTTCTTTCATTAAGGTTTTCATCTGATTAAACATGTGAACAATGTGTTTTTTCAAGAGATAATAAAAACTTCTTTTTATCAATTTGTGTCCCTGCATACCCTGTCATTGATCCATTTTTTCCAACAACACGGTGACATGGGATAACGATTGGCAACGGATTACGTCGGTTGGCTTGCCCCACGGCTCGTACAGCTTTATCTCGCTGGATTTTTTGTGCAAGAGCTTGGTATGAGCAGCTTTCACCATAAGGGATGGTTTGTAGCGCTGTCCAAACTTCTTGCTGAAACAATGTACCTTCAAAACTAAGTGGTAAGGTAAATTGTTGCCGATTTCCTACAAAATATTCAGTGAGTTGTAATTCAGTTTTATCTAGTAAAGGATGGTCCTCGTGTTCGATATGTAAAAATGATTTTAAAAATTCGATTTTAACAAGCTGATCATTTTTTACTTCAATTCGTAAAGTTCCAATCGGCGTTTCCATTATTCGTTGAATCAACATCCTCAGCCTCTCTTGCGGGGAAATATAAATTAAATACCGTACCTTCCCCTAGTTCACTTTCAACTTCAATTTTCCCATCGTGTTCTTCAATAATTTTATAGGTAACAACTAGTCCCAGTCCAGTTCCATTTTCTTTGGTTGTATAAAAAGGTTGATTTAAGCGCTCTAATCGATCTTGTGAAATTCCACAACCCGTATCTTGAATCGCAATATGCTGGATACCATTACCTTCATTGTAGGATAAGGTAACTTCTCCTCCACCTGTCGTAGCTTCAATAGCATTTTTCAACATATTGATAAATACTTGTTTCAAACGATTTTTATCACCATAAACAACGGAACCCTTATCGGCTAATTTGACCGATAACTTGATATCACAAAGGGTCGCTTGCGGTTGCATTAGTTCTACTGTTTCATTTAGTACAGATGGCAGACTAACAAATTCATAACTACTTATTTTTGGTTTTGCCAGCATTAAAAATTCAGTCATTATCGTTTCAATACGCTGTAGTTCAGACATAATAACACCAAAATACATGCTATGGTCTTACTTTATACTAGATTGGAGCAGCTGAATAAAACCTTTTAGTGCTGTCATAGGATTACGAATTTCATGAGCGATCCCTGCCGCTAGTTGCCCTACAACTTTTAATGTATCATTTTTATTGATCTCGTTCACCATTTCCGTTATATCTGTTATAACTGTCATATCAACACCTTTTACGATCTCTGTGATCTTATGTACTTCATAGTGTTGATCTCGTAATTTAGTGGTAAATGACAAGATATGACCAACATACTTCTCGCGATTTTGTTCTTTCTGGAATCCATTATAATTCTCTTTTAAAAAATCATACATACTAATCTCTTCAAGCGCTTTTATTTTTGGCATTTCAAAAATTGAACAAGCCACTCTATTCAAATCAAGTACTTTGCCATTGCGATCAGACAAGACTAATCCATGGGAAGCGTTCTCAAATACACCCTTATAGCTTATTGGTAATAGAGTTGGAATTCTTTTGGTGTCACGAATGATCATAAGACAAATTGAATTGTTTTCTAATAAAATGAGGTCACACTTACAAGACAATAGATTTCCTTCACGATTATGAAACGTAAATTCTTCAGTTAACTTTTTTTCTGTACCTAATGACATCTTTTGCTCTTTGAATACGCGCAATGTGTCATTAGGTGAAATATCTTCCACATTCTCAATAATATAATCAGTTGTATCGATTTGTAACAATTTGTTCGCTGCTGAATTGTACAGCAGAATTTTTCCTGTTTGGTTAAAAAGGATAACACCCTCATTCATATTCATCAATACTTGAAAGGAAACTTCCTCTATAACCGTGTGTTGCAGTTCTTCTTTTATTGACCAATCTTCTTGTAAACATTCGTATTTTTGCAAAGTAATCCCTCAACTTCCGTAGTTAAACCTTTTTTAAAAGAAAAGTAGTGATAAAAAAAAGAGTCTTTCACCAGATTTTTTCTAACATTCTTTCATGCTGTTATCTAAACACTCAGTATGAGGTTAATGGCTTCATTCTTCTTCACTGCACTAGTTAAGCATAGCGTCTACACCAAATGAGGGAAAACACACTTTACGTATACCTATTTCATGGTTATTCCGTATGTATCTTTAATTCTCATTATGTTTGCATCACTTGTGCTAACAATTATTCTTTCAACAAACTAGGTTACTACCAAACACAACCACTAATTGAAATAAATACGAGTCGGATAAAAAAATTAGATCAAAACGAAAATAGTATATTTTAAAAAATCCGATTGTTCTCACTTTTGTTCTATATTAATATTAACACTTATTGTTCAGGAAAGAAACTCTATTCTCATAAATCATTCATTATTAAGAACGGTATAATCGTTCTTTGTCATGCTCTTTTGATTCTTGTTATTTCCATTAGCAAAGAGCATCCATCATGGCATACTCTCCCCTAAAAATGGATGGCCAACACTATTAATATTTACCGCATAACAAAAGCGATGGGAGATGAAAATGTCCCATCGCTTTTGTTTATATTTTACTAAATCTACTTCGTGGAAAATGAGTTTCGTTTGAAGTCCGCGTGGGTTTCTCCTAAGTGAGATGTTCTACCTTTAACGCAAATCACAGCTATCGTTGTTGCTTTACCCGATAATAACTCTTTCTTTCGGATAATGATATTTTGCTTTTTGGTTATTGCCACCAATCATAAACAGGAAGGAAATGAGCCCGACACGACCTATGAACATAAGCATCATAATGATGAGCTTACTTGGCGTCGATAAGTCTGGAGTTATACCCATTGACATGCCAGAAGTTCCGAATGCAGATGTAACTTCAAAAATCACAGCAATTAAGCTATGTGACTCAAGGACCATAATCATCATGATGGATAACATAGACATCATTATCGCTAAAATAATAACAGCATAAGAGCGATACACATCAATTAGATGAATCTCACGTCCAAATACTTGAATTTGATGTCTTCCGCGAGAAAAATTGATTAAAAAAAGCATAGCAATTGCTAGCGTTGTTGTTCGAATTCCTCCACCTACAGAACTTGGTGATGCCCCTATAAACATCAATATGCTTAAAACTAACTGGGTTGGCTCCGTGAACGTACTTACATCAATCGTAACAAGCCCACCCGAACGAGTCGAGGTGGATTGAAAAAGGGAGTAAAAGAACGCTTCATGCCAACTCATTCCTTCAAACCTTTTATTGAATTCCACAATAAAAATTAATAAAGTACCAAGTGCTAGAAGTATTCCATACATAATCGTCGTGATTTTTGTAAACAATGAAAAACGAAATGCACCATTTTTATTCGATAAAAATTGCTTTAATTCAATTAAGACAGGGAAGCCGATCGCGCCCAATACAATTAAAAATATATTTACCGTTTGAACGAAATAATCGTTTGCATATGGCAGTAACGACTGCCCAGTAATATCAAAGCCTCCATTTGTTGTAGCAGATACAGATGCAAATACGCCGTGAAGTAGCGCTTCTCCCCATGTTTCGTAAAACTGTGTAAAATAAACAGCAAGAAGTAAGGCACCTACGGCTTCGATGAGTAATAAAATTTTAATGATCTCAATAATCAATTTCACTACACCAGATAAATTGTATTGATTATGGTCAGTCATAATCAGTTGTCTCTCACGTAACCCGATTCGTTTTCCGACTAATAACCATATAAAAGTTCCAAGCGACATAATCCCAATTCCACCGAGTTGTAAAATTAACATCATCATGACAATACCGAACGTGGTATATGTTTCAGAAACATTGATGACAGTTAAACCCGTTACACTTACTGCACTAACAGCAGTAAATAATGAATCAATTAAATTAATATATTGACCATCAATATGTACACCGGGTAATCTCAATAATATAAATGAGAGGGTTATGGCAATGAAATAGTACATGACAATCAATCGAGCAGGTTTTAGGGTTCGTAATTTTTCTTTTATAGTACTCCACATATCATTGATCCTTTCAAAAACGGTCTATACATAGCTTAGCCGATTCTTATATTAAAATAAATCAGATTTTCAAATTTACTGCTGAAATTTTCTCATTTACCCATGGAATACATGAAGTAAACTCCTTCATATAACTTTTTATGATGGCCACCCAACTCCCCAAACGTATGATTGCCTGCCTCGCCTCACATGAAAAGCCACCGAATTACTATCGGTGGCTTTTTCCCCTTGTTATAGAGTATGACTTTCATTTCCTTGGTTGCCACGCTTTTTAGCAAAGAAGTACCCTCCTACTGCCATTATCACTAGAACGCTCCAGAAAATTAACTTCCACGTTGTTGAATGAGGGAAGTGCTCATCAATAATTTGAAGATTTGGGTGTCCTAATGTTAACACAGCAAGCTTAACTCCTACCCACCCAACAATTAAAAAGGCAATGGTTTCAAGAAGTGGGTATCTGCCTAATAAACGAACAAACCCGTGAGCTGCGAATCGCATGATGACTATACCAATCAAGCCACCGATAAAGATGACGATAAATTGAGCTCCGTCGATCCCACCAATTTGGAATGCCCCTACTGCTGGCAACGTTATAGCTAATGCAACAGCCGCTAGCATGGAATCAATCGCAAAGGCGACATCCGCAATCTCAACTTTTAATACAGTCATCCAGAAGCCTGATCCTTTCACTTCCTTTTCAGCCTCTTCAATATCTGTTAACTTATCTTTTCTTGAGCGAACCTGTTTTACAATATGACTAATCGAAATATAAAATAAGTAAAGAGCCCCTAAAGCTTGAACTTGCCAAACATCGATTAATACAGCAATTAAAAACAGTGCTGCAAAACGGATGATTAATGCTCCAAATAAACCATAAAAAAGAGCTTTCTTCCTTTGTTCAGGAGGTAAATGTTTTACCATAACTGCCATAACAACCGCGTTATCTGCGGCTAGAATCCCTTCTAAACCAACTAGAATGAGTAATACCCATCCGTATTCTAATAATAATGCTGCATCCATTTCATTTTCCTCCTTTAAATCATTGTCGCCAAGAGAATAGGGTCAATATGCAAAAAAACAAAAAAGACCTCTGCCTAATAAAGGCAAAGGTCTTGCTAAGCATCAAATGTATGCCACTAAGGCCGATGAACGAGATGTTCACGTAATGACGACCAATAATTAGTCATTTACAATCAATGACTATAGCTACTCCCCCTTGACTGAAATGTCAAAGTATATTTAATTTCATTTTATTATACCACTCAAGAGACAATTGTAAAAAGGTTTTGATTGCAACGCATTAGTCAATTTGCGAATGATACTGCTTATTATTCTTGTTTTCTTCATAAAATGCAATCATCGGATGTAATCCCTCTAGGAAATCAGGACAAACGATGTTCGAGCCAAGCAGATCTTGTTCTGTTTCGCTTTGGTCAAAATTTCCCATCCAGAATAAATAGTCTAAAGCTTCTCTTTCTACCTTTAAAAATTGACGTGTCACTCGAATGGTTAGTATCTTGTCCACCACACTTCTCGAAATCTTCCCAGCTGGTTTTTTCCCGGTTAGAGCGATCAAAACAAATCGAAATATTTCCCTTGCAGGGTATGGATTTGGATCTGTTACGTGATACGTTTTCCCAACACCTGCATCAATATGACTTAACCAATTGGATGCTCTAACTACATAGTCAACAGGAACAACATTGAGCTTCGAGGCACTTCTACCGATATATGGGATGATTGGAAGATTCTTTAGCCGCTCGATCATATTCATTAGGTAGTAAGACCCGTCAAACTTATTCGTGGCACCGCTTGAAGCACTACCTTTTACAATAGCTGGTCGAATGATCGTAACCGGTACAATCTTTTTCAATTCATTTACCAACACTTCTGCCTCGTATTTCGTTTCTTCGTAATGGTTGTGAAAAGCAACAGGTCTTAGTAATTCATCCGCTTTAATCTGTCCTTCTCTTTTTCCCGCCACATAGGCGGTACTAAAGTATACATATCTTTGTACATTCTTTAAAGACTTGACCCACTCGTTCAGGTGATATGTTCCTTTTACATTAACTTTGAAAGCAATTGATTTTGGTACTGCCAAGTCATAGATAGCAGCAAGATGCCAAACAAAATGAAGTTTATCTTTTAAATGTACTCTGATCGGATCAGGAAGTCCTAAATGTTCTTTTGTAATATCCCCTTCAATGATATGTATCGTTGTTTCATTCGTGCAGTCTTGCATCATATGCTCGACAAGTTCATTTGCTTTTGTCACCATTGAAGGCAATACAAGGACATAAATTCTCTTAGTTTCTCCTTCTGTCATCCATAAACGGATTAACTGTTCACTAATAAACCCAGGAAACCCTGTTACAAAATAACCTCTTTTCATTCCATCACCCCTTCCCTTTCATTATACAAAAAGAGCTTTAGAGAATGCTGATTAAAAACAAAACGGACTAAAACCACATTGGTTCAGTCCGTTTTGCTTTAATGTTAATTTGTTTCTTCTGGTATGTCTTTCTTTGCTTTCTTACTGTTCATTTTTCTTGTTGCTGGATCTATAAAGCTATAGATAATCGGCACGATATAAAGTGTTAAGAAAGTCGAGCTGATCAATCCTCCAATAACGGTAATACCCATCGGTTGGTTAATTTCCGTTCCTTCACCAATTCCTAATGCGAGTGGTAGTAACGCAAGGATCGTCGTTAAAGCAGTCATTAGAATCGGTCGAGCCCTGTCTATCACAGATGTAACAATCGCTTCATAACTAGCTAAACCATCTTGCTTGCGTTGATTAATATAATCCACTAGGACAATCCCATTGTTAACAACAATTCCAGATAACACGAGTAATCCAATGATCGCCGTTACACTGATAGGTGTTTGCGTTACAATTAACGCAATCGCCATTCCAATGACCATCAGTGGCACCGTGAACATAATAACGAATGGGTACTTAAACGACTCAAACTGCGCGGCCATAACAAAGTATACGAGAACAATCGCTAAGAGGACGGCTAAAAGCATGTCATTCATTGAATCCTCTAAAAGCTCTCGATCTCCACCAAACACGATTTCGGTTTCTTCTGCTAAATCTAGTTCAGCGATTGCGTCATCTACTTCAGCAGAAATTGTTCCTAAATTCGTTTCAGCAGTGTAAGTCGCAGTAAAACCGACTGCTGCTTGCTGATCAATTCGCTGAATCGATACAGGTCCTTCTGACACTTCAATGGAAGCAAGTTCCTCAAGTTCAACAAACTGCCCACTTGGCGCTCGTAAAGAAAGTGTTTTCAAACCTTCTAAAGTACTTGCAATGTCTTCTTCATACTGAACAAAAACACTATAAACTTGTGAGTCTTCAGAAATAATTTGAGTAGCAAAAGCACCTCTTGTCACATTGTTAACCGATTGTGCGATTTGAGCTGGAACAAAGCCGTATTCTCCAGCACTTTCTCGATCAATCGTTAACTGAACTTCTTCCACCGTATCTTCTAAATCTGTTTCAACCTCTGTTACATCATCAAGTTCAAGCAACGACGATTGAATGTCTTCCACAGCTGATTCTAGTCGTCCCGCGTCTGTGTCACGAACTGAAAATGATAACGTTTGAGGTGCCGTTCCAGTAGCCGTTTGTACATTTGCTGATACTTCAGCAGTATCATTGACATTTAGGGCCGCTTCTTCAATTTGTGGTGAGATATCTTCAATAAAGTCAAATACAGATTGTTCACGATCACCAAGTGGAATCATTTTAACTGAAATGTCTGCAGTGCTCCCATCAGTTGATCCAGTAAATGAGCCCTGTTGTGAGGTACCAATTTGGCTCACATAAACATCGATTACATCTTCATCTTTTAACTTTTCTTCAATAGCAGTAACAACTTTTTCAGTTTCTTCAAGAGATGTACCATTCTCCAATGATACGCGAATGCTGAAGAAACCTTCATCCGTCGCGGGTAAAAACTGAGTACCAACTGTAGTTAAACCAGCTCCACCACCAACAAGAAGTATAAATACTAGTAAAAGTGGTGCCCATCTTTTTCGTAAAGACCATTTAATTGTTCGTTCAAAGCCTTTAACAAAATTCGATTGTTTACGTTCTGATTCAAAGTTTTTTGGTGGCTCTTTAAGCATGCGGCTAGCCAGCATCGGTATGACGGTAAGTGCGACGATCAGCGATGCAAATAAACTAAATGAAATAGTCATGGCGAACTCAGTAAACAAATCACCGATCAATCCTTCAATAAAGACAACTGGAATAAATACAGCTACGGTTGTTAACGTAGATGCTGTAATTGCACCAGCAACTTCTTTAGCTCCATCTTTTGCCGCTTCTTTTGGTTCCTTTTTCATCGACAAATGCCTAAATATATTTTCTAAAACGACGATCGCATTATCGACAAGCATTCCGATTCCTAGAGCTAATGCTCCTAGTGTAAAGATATTCAACGAAAAGTCTGAGAAAAACATCAGAACAAACGTAACGATCACAGAATATGGGATCGCAACACCAATGATAATCGGACTTTTCACATTTCGTAAAAACAAAAACAACACGATCATGGCAAACAAACCACCGATGATCAGAGAATTTCCAATATTCCCAATAGCTAACTGAATATAGTCTCCTTGGTCAAAAAGAACATCCGCTGTGATCGACTCATAACGATCTTCAGCTAATAATTGATCAAGTTGTTCTTTAAAAGCAGTTGAAACATCTGCTGTGTTTGCATCAGATTCCTGAAGTACACTAATTAAAACAGCTTGTTCCTCATTCGCACGGGTGATCACATTTTGATCGGGCTCACCTAACGTGACTTCCGCTAAATCGCTAACGAGAACTTCTTCTCCATCCACTGGGTTTACTGTAATCACTAGGTTCTCAATATCCTCTACTGAGGTTAGTGTACTTAAAATACGAGTCGTTAAATTTTTGCCCTCTGTTTCAACCGTATCTCCAGGAAAAGAAATGTTATTTGCTTGAATGGCATTTAACACATCACTTTGAGTTAATCCGAATTCCTCGAGTTGTTGTTGATCGAGCAAAATTCGAACTTCTTCTGCTAATGAGTTGGATACATCAACACTCGCAACACCTTCAGTACGAGTTAATTCAAGCTCTAGTTCTTCTGCTAGCGTCCGAATATCTGTTGTTTCGTCAGATGAACGTAAACTTAGCTGGATAACCGGAAATTGTGAAGGATCAAATCTTAATACACGTGGATCATTGGCATCATCAGGAACTTGCACTTGCTGAATCGCTCGCTGGATATCCTGTTCCGCCTTATCAATATCTGTTGCAAAAGAGAACTCTAAAAACACAAGGTTTGAGCCTTCTACTGATGATGATTGAACATTTTTCAAGCCAGGTAATAAAGCTAATTGTGATTCAATCGGCTTTGTTACTTTTTCTAATACCTCTGTCGGACTTGCACCTGGGTAAGAAGTAACGACCACAGCTACTGGAGGGTTTATATCTGGAATCAATTTTATCGGGATTTTTGTTAAAGAAATCGTCCCTAATAAAATAACTAAAAGCATGGTAATAATCGTGAACACAGGTCTTCTTACTGAAAAACTACTTAATCTCAACCGAAACGCTCCCTCCGCTGGATAAAAACATTGTCCAACTTAAAATACTATATCTTTTTACTATACTGACTACGGTGTCGATTTTCAACATTTAACACCCGCGTTCACAAGATGATCAGAATTAGCCCCCTCAATCAAATTCATCAAGGGGGCTAATTATTATTTTTCGTTATACGAGATCGTCCATCCAGTAAAACTATAGATTATAGTTAATAATGGACTCACTATACAAAAGAATGCAAAAGGTAAATAATCAAGTGTCTGTACACCTAAAACACTCGTCAAAAATACCCCACACACGCCCCATGGTACCAAGGGATTGATAACAGTTCCAGCATCTTCAAGCACCCTTGATAGATTTTTTCTCTTTAAATTAAGCTCATCAATTGGACGTTTAAATGATTCTCCTGTAAGTAAAATAGATAAGTATTGTTCACCAACCATTGCATTGATTCCAATCGCAGACAAAGCAGCCGATGTCAGTGCAGTAGAAGATTTTTTCAACCCTCTTTGCATCGTTCCTAAAATGGTTTGAATAATACCAAGCTTAAATAATAATCCACCCAAACTTAAAGCTAAAATAACAAGAGAAACAGTAAACATCATCGAATTGATGCCACCTCTTGTTAACAGCGAATCGATTTCCTCAATACCTGTTGATGATTCGTATCCACCAAATAAAATCGATGAAACATCCTCAAGCGAGGTAATAGTATGAAAATAGGATAAACCAATGCTAACGACTAGTGTAATCGCAAGCGCAGGCAATGCTGGTACTTTTTTCACCGACAACACAAGCAATACGACTAATGGCAGAAGGGAATACCAGTGCACTAACCCTGTACCCATCAGATTGGAACGAAGGGAGACGATTGCCTCTATCGATAAACTGCTATCCAATCCTGGTGACAATATAGCAAACCCTATGATCGATAGGAGAAACGCTGGTACGGTAGTCCAAGCCATGTTTTTGATGTGTTCAAATAAATCCACTTCAACAACTGTAGACGATAAATTGGTTGTATCCGATAAAGGTGACATTTTATCGCCAAAGAATGCACCAGACACAATTGCTCCTGCGGTAATCGGAAGAGATAAATCAAGTGATGTTGATATACCGATAAATGCCACACCAAGAGTAGCAGCAGTCGTAAGTGAGCTACCGATACTCATTCCAATTAATGCGGTTACTAAAAATACTACTGAAAAATAAAATGGCCAGTCAGCCATGAGCAGTCCAACATGCATGATCGTTGGAATCGTACCGGACAATAAAAAAGCACTAATTAGCATCCCAATAAAGAAAAATAAAAAGATTGCCCCTAATCCAGATGATGCACCGCTTGTCATTCCGTCTTGTAAATCCTTGAACGAGACTTTATTCACCCATCCAAAACTAATCAATATTAAAATACCAACAATCAGCGGAATATGTGGAACCGTTTCAAGCTTAATCATACTAAAGCTAATAGCACTTACAATTGCACCTACTAATAGGAACGCTTGAGCAGTAGTAGGTGTAAATTTTGAATTGTTTTTTTCAATCATTACTAAAAACCTCTTCCCTAAGATAGTTATAAAAGCTGTTCGTTAAATCCGACAAAAATAAGGCGACCTTCATTTGTTAGTATTTTGAGTACTTGGCAAAGTACGGCAATGATCAGAGCGCTGGATGAATGGATAAATAATCTACCCTCCACTTATACACAAAAAAGAATCTCTTCATCCCTAAATAGGGACGAAGAAATCCTCCGCGGTACCACCCTGATTAACTACATTGTAGTTCACTTTCATGTATCGTACATCCATATGCGCAGTGTAATTCAATCCATAAACGCCTAAGCTTTCACCTTCCGCTTAGTCTCTCCTTGCTGTCGTTTAATGATCTACATGGGGTCTGCCGGATCTTCGCAATATACTATCCTACTTAAACGCTTCTACGCATTAAAGTAACTTAATATATAATAACATATTAACAGCATCCGTCAACCCTTTCCCACTTAAGAAATAAGCTTTATTTCATGCATTTCATTTCACACAATAAAAAAAGATCAAAAAAACCACTGATCGTTACAACTCTCAGTGGTTTTACAAATTATAATAGGCTATAAAGTTTTATTTCTGGGTGCTTGTCAGAGAACCATCGCATGGCGAAATCATTTTCAAATAAGAACACTAAGCGACCATGACGATCTTTCACAAGCATACTTCTGCTCGATGACATAGAATCCTTCACATCACTTTCATTCTCAATCCATCGTGCAATTTTTGATCCGACGTTTTCCATCATGACGTCAACATTGTACTCATTTTTCATTCTATGTTCGAATACTTCGAACTGAAGTTGACCAACCGCACCTAAAATGACATCTTCTGTGCGCATTGTTTTATAAAGTTGAATCGCACCTTCTTGTACAAGTTGATTGATACCTTTATGGAAATGTTTTTGTTTCATGACATTCTTTGCAGTTACACGCATAAATAATTCAGGTGTAAATTGAGGTAACTTTTCGAATTGGAAGCTTTTCTTGCTTGCAGTAATCGTATCGCCAATTTGATAATTCCCTGTATCATAAATCCCTATAATGTCCCCACTTACCGCCACATCAACCGTGTTGCGATCATCAGCTAAAAACGATGTAGATGATGACAACTTCACTGTTTTACCCGTTCTTGTTAGTTGAACAGACATTCCTCGCTCAAATTTACCAGAGCAAATACGCAAAAAAGCAATTCGATCGCGATGAGCTGGATTCATATTCGCTTGAATTTTAAACACAAACCCTGAAAATTCTTCAGCCATTGGATCAATTTCTCCGATGTCCGCACTTCTTGGTTGAGGTGCAGGAGCAAATTGAAGATAGGTTTCTAAAAACGTTTGTACACCAAAATTAGTAAGTGCACTGCCAAAGAAAACAGGTGTAATTTCCCCTTTTGCTAATCGTTCAGAAGTAAATTCGTTCCCTGCTTCTTCAAGTAACATCACATCTTCAAGAGCTTGATCGTAAAGACCTGATTGCTTAATAGCATAATCGCCTTCAAGTTCTCCATCTCCATTTAATGGTAGGAATCGTTCTGTATCTTCTACACGAAACTGTTCAATGCGCTTATGATGACGGTCATAAATACCGAGAAATTCTTTTCCCATACCAATTGGCCAGTTCATTGCATACGATTCAATGCCGAGTACTTCTTCTAGCTCTGCCATGATTTCAAGAGGTTCTCTTCCTTGACGATCTAACTTATTTACAAATGTAAAAATCGGAATCCCACGCATTTTACATACTTTAAATAACTTAAGTGTTTGTGCCTCAATCCCTTTTGCAGCATCGATAATCATGACAGCACTATCTACTGCCATTAGTGTACGATACGTGTCTTCACTGAAATCTTGGTGACCAGGTGTATCTAATATGTTTACTCGTTTATTGTCGTAATCAAATTGCATGACAGAAGACGTAACAGAAATTCCACGTTGTTTTTCAATTTCCATCCAATCAGAAGTTGCATATTTTCCTGTTTTTTTACCTTTAACCGTGCCCGCTGCACGAATCGCTCCACCGAATAACAGCAGTTGTTCAGTTAATGTCGTTTTCCCGGCATCCGGGTGAGAAATAATCGCAAATGTTCGCCTAGACGATACTTCTTGCTTTAATGTTTTCATCTTGTATACCCTCGCGTTCTATAAACTTTTATCATTAAATGATAGTCCTTCATCCTAAGGAATGCAATCACCAATTCGTGAATTGGACATGTAAATTGTTCTAAATGCCTGCTTCTTATAACACTTGAACAAGTGAACACATAACAGAATGAAAAGCTCCTCATTTTATGAATAGGAGCTTTTCATTTGCGAAAACTATTCTTATCAACACTCTTTGTTACATCTCTCTTGTCCATTGATTTATTCTTTGAGCAAGTTCCGTTGCCTCATTTTCTTCAGTGCGCTGTTTTAATGAAGAGATCATGTCTTCTACAAGTTGTTCTCCGTATTCATCATATGAAAAATACGTTGACCATGATAATGATGGAATGGCGACAAGAACTGATTCTTCTTTCTTGTTTTCGTGAATAAATACTTTGCGTTCTTCGTTGAGTCCAAAGCTATTTCTTATTTTCATATTTATCCTCCCCAGTCGTCAGACATTTGATTGACGCACGTTTTTGACAATTATTAAACACCTGCATTTGCATTGTAGAATGGGGCAAGCCTTTTGACAAGCACCGTACTTAAATAAGATTGGAGATGTACACTATGTTAAACGTTTTATGGGGGCTAGCAGGAATTTTCATACTATTGCTCATTGCCTTTGCCTTTTCAAATAATAAACGGAACATCAGGTGGAGACCTGTGTTCGTCGGTCTTGCCATCCAATTAACGTTTGCTTTTCTTGTGCTACAAACAACAATCGGACGCAATGTTCTGGAAACATTGACGTATGTTGTCGATAACATCATCTCTTATGCAAACGAAGGAATCAATTTCGTTCTTGGAGGATTTGGTTATCAAGCAGAAGGTGGAATGGTATTTGCCATTGACGTCCTTACGATTATTATTTTCTTCTCCTCTTTGATTTCTGTATTATATTACTTAAAAATTATGCAGCTCGTAATCAAAGTGCTTGGTGGAGGTTTATCTTGGCTTCTTGGGACGAGAAAAGCAGAATCAATGTCTGCTGCAGCAAATATCTTTGTCGGACCTATAGAAGCACCCCTTGTCGTCAAGCCTTACATTTCAAACATGACAAATTCAGAGCTTTTTGCTGTTATGACTGGTGGTTTAGCTTCCGTTTCCGGTGCTGTTTTAGTGGGATATGCTGCACTTGGAATCCCGTTAGAGTATCTTCTGGCTGCAAGCTTTATGGCCGCTCCTGCAGGTCTTGTGATGGCGAAAATATTTGTTCCCGAAACAGATGATCGTTCAGACCCACACGATTTTGCAATGGAATCAGACAACGATGCAGCAAACGTTGTTGATGCAGCAGCAAAAGGTGCCAGTACAGGTCTACAAATCGCTTTAAATGTAGGGGCAATGTTGATTGCATTTATTGCGTTGATTGCCCTGCTTAATGGGCTTTTAGGCGGAATCGGTGGAATGTTTGGATTTGGAAACCTTTCTATTGAGTTACTCCTTGGTTATCTTTTTGCACCGCTGGCTTTTGCTATTGGTATCCCTTGGAACGAAGCAATTCAAGCTGGTAATTTTATCGGACAAAAACTTGTTGTAAATGAATTTGTTGCCTATGCAAACTTTGCGCCAACGATCGATCAGCTGTCTGATAAAACAGTTGCCGTCATTACATTTGCATTATGTGGTTTTGCAAACTTTTCATCACTGGCAATTTTACTTGGTGGATTAGGTAACCTTTCACCAAAGCGTCGTCCTGATGTAGCACGCCTCGGTATGCGAGCAGTGCTTGCCGGGGCTCTTGCATCTATGCTTTCTGCAGCGATTGCAGGAATATTTTTTTAATCGTATGCTACCTCATTTTTAGCGATAGCTCCTTTTAGTGTTAAAACCTTGAACCAATTAACGCTAGTTCACAGTCGCTATGTGTTGTATGTTCGATGATTCAATACTCTTCATGCCTTTACCTGCAACAATGATTATGTCGCCGGACTCTAGGAACACTTCTTGGTCACATATCCTTTTGGAAAGTCTCCTTGCCTCATTTTCTCCAAAGCGATGTCTTAATGAAGAGATCCTGTTTTCTACATGTTCTTCTCCGTATTCATCATATAAAAAAATACGTTGACCATGATAATGATGGAATGACGACACGCACTGATTCTTCTTTCTTGTTTTCGTGAATAAATGCTTTGCGGTCCTTTGTTGAATCCTAAAGCTATTTCTTATTTACCCTCCCTTTGTCGTCAGACATCTGACTTTTATTTGTCATTTTTGTGACAATTATTGAAACGAGCACATTTGCACTGTAGAATGGGGCAAGTCTTTTGACACGTACCCGACTAAATAGACTGGAGATGAGATGTACATTATGTTAGACATTTTATGGGGGCTAGCGGGCATTGCCATATTATTGACCATTGCCTTTGCCTTTTCAAATAATAAACGGAACATTAGGTGGAGACCTGTGGTTGTCGGCCTAGCCGTTCAATTAACGTTTGCTTTTGTTGTGCTACAAACAACAATAGGACGCAATGTGCTAGAAAAAATGACGTATGCTGTCAATAACATCATCTCTTATGCAAACGAAGGTATCAATTTCGTTCTTGGCGGATTTGGTTATCAAGCAGAAGGTGGGTTTGTCTTTGCCATTAACGCCCTTACGGTTACTATCTTCTTCTCCTCTTTGATTTCTGTATTATATTACTTAAAAATTATGCAGCTTGTAATCAAAGTACTTGGTGGAGGTCTAGCTCGGCTTCTTGGGACGAGAAAAGCAGAATCAATGTCTGCTGCAGCCAATATCTTTGTCGGACCAATAGAAGCCCCCCTTGTCATCAAGCCTTACATTTCAAACATGTCAAATTCACAGCTTTTTGCTGTTATGACTGGTGGTTTAGCCTCCGTTTCCAGTGCTCTTTTAGTGGGTTATGCTGCTATTGGAATCCCGCTAGACTACCTTTTAGCTGCAAGTTTTATGGCCGCTCCTGCAGGTCTTATTATGGCGAAAATATTTGTTCCCGAAACAGATGATAGTCCAGACCCAAAAGATTTTGAAATGGCTGCAGACACCGAAGCAGCAAACGTGGTTGATGCAGCAGCAAAAGGTGCCAGTACAGGTCTACAAATCGCTTTAAATGTAGGAGCTATGTTGATTGCGTTTATCGCATTGATTGCCCTGCTTAATGGACTTTTAGGTGGAATCGGTGGCATTTTCGGATTTGAAAACCTTTCGCTTGAGTTACTCCTTGGTTATGTTTTTGCACCACTTGCTTTTGCCATTGGTATTCCTTGGAACGAAGCCATTCAAGCTGGTAATTTTATCGGACAAAAACTTGTTGT
>NZ_JBFMIA010000185.1:0-264 GCF_040801915.1 Jeotgalibacillus marinus
ACAACAAGTTTTTGTCCGATAAAATTACCAGCTTGAATGGCTTCGTTCCAAGGAACACCAATGGCAAAAGCAAGCGGCGCAAAAATATAACCAAGGAGTAACTCAATCGATAGGTTTTCAAATCCAAACATCCCACCGATTCCACCTAAAAGCCCATTAAGTAAGGAAATCAACGCGATAAACGCAATCAACATAGCTCCTACATTTAGAGCGATTTGTAGGCCTGTACTGGCACCTTTTGCTGCTGCATCAACCACGTTTGCT
>NZ_JBFMIA010000186.1:0-264 GCF_040801915.1 Jeotgalibacillus marinus
AATTATTATCGGTTTTTACACCGCGAAGTTTTTAAATATATGAAAGCTGATTCCTTGTTAATGACCTGCAATTGTTCTTCTGCACTGTCCTCGCAAGAGTTTTGTGCCTTGGTAGGGGCTCAAGCAGTCGCAGTGGGGAAACAAGCCCGTATTCTCGGAATATATGGGCCTGCAAGTTGCCATCCTACATTAACATCATTCCCAGAAGGGAATTATCTTACTGCGATTTTATTGGCAGTTGTGTAATTCAGACAGGCAGATATT
>NZ_JBFMIA010000187.1:0-264 GCF_040801915.1 Jeotgalibacillus marinus
GGTTCGGCTGATATTGATGAACTCTTCGAATATGGCGGTGAGGAACGCGCCAAGGAATATGTTATTTCTGAAATCGGTAAAATCTACGAACTCCAGGGTGAAACCGTCTCACGCAAACACATCGAGCTCATTGTGAAGCAGATGTTCTCACGCCGCCGCGTCAAGGATGCCGGCACTACGAACTTCACCGAAGGTATGATCATAGATGATATCCAGCTTTCCGAAGAGAATGCTGCCGCCAAGGAAGCGGGAGGTTCGTCAGCC
>NZ_JBFMIA010000188.1:0-264 GCF_040801915.1 Jeotgalibacillus marinus
GAGAGGGGAAAGGGAAAAGGGAGGGAGAGGAAAAGGAAAAAAAAGGAAGAAGGGGAGAGAGGAAAGGAGGAGAGGGAGGAAGAAAGAGGAAGAGAAGAGGGGGGAAGGGAGGAAAGAAAGGAAGGGAAAAAGGGGGAAGAGGGGGGGGGAAGGGGAGGAAGAGAAGGGGGGGGGAAAGGGGGAGAGGAGGGGGGAGGGGAGGGAGGGGCTTCAGATTGTAATGAAAGTCCCTCTCTTTTCATAAAAGGGATCGATACCTTTTTC
>NZ_JBFMIA010000189.1:0-264 GCF_040801915.1 Jeotgalibacillus marinus
CTGTTTTGTCCAAATGGTCACCTCATTCCCCCGATCCTTTTCTTCTCTTTTCTTCTCTGCTTTTCCCCCTTTTCCCCTTTCCTTTCCCTCTTTTTTTTTCTTCTTCTTTCCCTTTTTCCTCCCCTTCCCCCCCTCTTCTCCTTCTCTTCTCTTCTTTTTCTTTCCTTCCCCTCCCCCCTTTCTCTTTTCTCTCTTTCTCTCCTTCTTTCTTTCCCCTTCTTCTCTTCTTTTTCCTCCCCTCTTTTTTTTCTCTCCCCCCTTCTC
>NZ_JBFMIA010000190.1:0-263 GCF_040801915.1 Jeotgalibacillus marinus
GCATGGAATGGGACACGCTGGTTCGGCACAACGTGGCGGTCGTGTCAGTGATCGGCAACAACGGCATCTGGGGTTTGGAGAAGCACCCGATGGAAGCGTTGTACGGCTATTCGGTGGTGGCCGAACTGCGCCCGGGAACCCGCTACGACGAGGTGGTGCGCGCACTGGGCGGCCACGGCGAGCTGGTGTCGGTGCCCGCTGAACTTCGGCCGGCGCTGGAACGGGCCTTTGCCAGTGGCCTGCCCGCTGTGGTCAACGTGCTC